>JBLIJY010000083.1:0-8277 GCA_047636095.1 Hydrogenophaga sp.
GAACGGTGCGCACTCGCTGCCGAAAATGCGCAGCAGCGGCGCTTCGTAGCGCTGCTGGATGTCGAGCGCCAGCGCGGCCGGGTCGTCGCAACTGAGCGCGTGCACCAAAATCTCGCGCCGGTGGCTGTAGACAACCGCCGACACCGTGCCCGGCGTTATCGTGATGATGCTGGCCAGCAGCATGTTCACCCGTGGGTGATCGGTCTGCAGCGGAACCGGCACCCAAGCGGGCTGGATGTCTTTGAGGCTGCCCAACGTGATGCGCGCCACGGTGATGTTGGACTTCACGATGTCCCACAGCACCACCCCGGTAAGACGGAATACGGTAGGCCAGTGCAAGGCGCTGGCGTCGGCCAGAAAACCTCTGAGCAGCTTTGGCAGCAACCAGCCCAGGAGAGCGGCGGACAACAGGTGCACGAATGCCAGGCTGTGCGACAACGCGAGCCAGCTCACGGCCAGCTGAATGGAGAGCGCGGGGTGCGGAAATATGCGCGTCAGGGGACCCGGGCCGGGCGTGGTGCTGGCGGGGGCGCGATCGGTGGGCATCAGCGGGTCTCCTCGGGTGCGGACGGCTTGACCGCCGGTTGGCCGGGCCTATAGGCAGCAGGCGGCACGCCGTCGTACGGCCGGGTGGTGTCCGCAGTAGCACCGCCTTGCGCGCGCAGCACGGCATCGAAGTACGCGGGCTTGTCGGCCAATTGCAGCGCGGCGGCGTCGGTGTAGGCCTTGACCGGCGCGGCCAGCACCGCCATCGCCACCGTGATCAACATCAGCGCCAGCGTAGCCGAAAGCAGTTTGGGGCTGCTGCCCCCGGCCGTGTGGCTGGTGCCAGCTTCGGGCTCGATGTGCCAAAACACAATCACGCCGGCGCGGGCCAGACCGACCAGCGAAAAAAACCCGACCAGCAGCACCACCGACCAGACCCAAGCCTGGGCGGCCAGACCAGCGCTGCTTTGCAACACCATGATCTTGCCCAGGAAGCCCGGCAGCGGCGGCAGACCGGCGGCCGAGGCGGCGCCAAAAATCAGCATCAGGCCCAGCAACACCGGCTCGCGCACCGCCATCGCGGGCTGCAGGCGGTCGCCCGAGTCGCCGCGCTGGGCCGCCATGAGCTCGACCAGCAAGAACAGCCCGGCGATCACGATGGTGCTGTGCAGCGTGTAGTACAGCGCGGCCGACAGGCTGGCGGGGGTGAAAAGACCGACCGACGCCAGAATGGTGCCCACCGAAGACACGGTGAGATAGGCGATCAGCCGACCCATGCTGTGCGAAGCCAGTGCGCCCAGCACACCGAGCACGCTGGTGGTCAGCGCCAGCGGCAGCAGCCAGTCGGCCACCGCGAGCGCGGCTTCGCCGTCGCCCGCGCCGAAAATACCCCAGTGCACCCGGATGATGCTGTACACACCGACCTTGGTCATGATGGCAAACAGCGCCGCCACCGGGGCGCTGGCTGCGGCGTAGGTCGAGGGCAGCCAGAAGTACAGCGGCACCAGAGCCGCCTTCACCCCAAACACCAGCAGCAGAATCAGCGCTGCCGAGCGCGCCAGCAGCGCCATCTCGCCAGAGATCTGCGGGATGCGCAGCGCGAGGTCGGCCATGTTGAGCGTGCCGGCCACCGAGTACACCAGCGACAACCCGATCAGAAACAGCGCCGAGGCGGTGAGGTTGATCACCACGTAGTGCACACCAACCCGCAAGCGCTCGCGCCCCAGGCCGTGCACCAGCAGCACGTAGGAGGCGATCAGCAGCACCTCGAAAAACACGAACAGGTTGAACAGATCGCCGGTCAGGAAGGCGCCGCACAGGCCCATCAGCTGGAACTGGAACATCGCATGGAAGTAGCGACCGCGGGTATCCCAGCCACCGGTGGCGTACCACAGCGCCGGCACCGCCACCAGGTAGGTGAGCAACACCATCAACGCGGAAAGCCGATCGACCACCAGCACAATGCCAAACGGCGCCGGCCAGTCGCCCAGCGGGTAGACGGTGAGCGGACCGGCATCGGCAAGCAACACCAGCTGGATCGCCATCCAGAGGCCCAGCAACACCGAGCCGATGGCGAAACGGCGGCGCCAGCGCACGCGGTGGTCGTCGTGCCCGCCTTCGGTGAGGCTGGAGGAGTCGCCCATCAGCAGCAGGGCGCAGGCAGAAAACGCGGGCAGCAGCACCGAGAGCACCGGTGCGTGCTGCAGCCAGAAAGCAGAAATCACATCGAACATCAAAGCACTTCCGCCGATTTCTCGGGCGTTGCCTGGGTGTGCGCGCCACGGGGTTCGTGCCCATCCACATGATCGCTACCACTCTCATGACGGCTGCGCAGCGCCAGCTCGATCACAAAGCCGGTGGTGGCAAAACCGATCACGATCGCAGTCAACACCAGCGCCTGCGGCAGCGGGTCAGCCAGCTGCTCCCCCGAGCCCAGGATGGGGTTGGCATCAAACCACAGACGGCCCATGACAAAGATGAACACGTTGACCGCATAACCGATCAAAGACAAGCCGATCACGACCGGAAAAGTGCGTCCGCGCAGCAGCAGATAAATGCCAGTGGCCGTCACCAGGCCAATGCCCGAGGCCAACAGAAACTCCATGCTCAACATCATTTGTATGCTCCCGGCGTTGTGGACCCAAGCCCGGTGTCGTGGACCGGTCCGGCGTCGCGGCTCGGTATGCCTTCGCGGCTGGCGGTGCCCAGCACCGAGATGGTCAGCAGCGTGGCGCCAACCACGGTGAAATACACACCGAGATCGAACAGCGCCGCGCTCGCCAGGGGCAGCTCGCCCAGCAGCGCCAGCGTCGGGTGGCCGTGCGCGCTGGTCAGGAAGGGCTTGCCGAACAGAAAGGCTCCAGCGCCCGTGAGGCCGGCGATGCCCAGGCCGGTGCCGATCCAGCGCACAAAACGGCGCCCGCCTTGCGCACGCAGCATCGCCTCGGCACGCGCCTGGCCCATGGCCATGAGTTGCAGCACCAGCGCCACCGAGGTGATCAGGCCGGCAATGAAACCGCCACCGGGCATGTTGTGGCCGCGCATGAAGATGTAGACGCTGAAGACCAGCGCCACCGGCAGCACCACCGAGGCAGCCACCCGCAGCAACAGCGGCTGGTCGACGAAGGTCCAGCGCCGGCCAGCGCCGTCGGCCAGCGGTCGGCGCGCGGTCATGCCCTCCATCAGCGCGAGGACGCCGATGGCGGCGATGGCCAGTACGGTGATCTCGCCATAGGTGTCGTAGCCTCGGAAGTCGACCAAGATCACGTTGACCACGTTGCTGCCACCGCCCAGTGGCAGCGAATTTTCCAGGAAGTACCAGGCGATCGACTCGTGGCCACGCGTCAGCAGTACCCAGGCCAGCCAGGCCATGCCGGCGCCACCGGCCAGCGCCAGCAGCGCATCGCGCGCGCGGCGCGCGCCAGACGACTCGCGCGGCGACTGCGCGGGCAGCAGCGCCAGCCCCATCAGCAGCAGCACGGTGGACACCAGTTCCACCGAGAGCTGGGTCAGCGCGAGGTCGGGCGCAGACAGGCTCACAAAGGTGAGCGACACCGCCAGCCCCACCACGCCCAGCAACACCACTGACTGGAAGCGGCGGTGGTGCGTGAACGCGATCGCCAGGCAGGTGGCGCCCAGCAGCAGCCAAACCGCGACCGCCAGTGCGTTGGCTGGCAGCAACTCACGCGAGCCGGTGCCGATGCCCCCGCCGCTGATCAGCGGCGCCGCGCCCACCATCACCGCAGCCGCGATCATCCAGGCCAGGTAACGTTGCAGCGAACCGTTTTCCAGCCGGATCGACAAGCGCCCAGACAGCGAGAACAAAGCGTCGCTGGCGCCCTCGAACACCGAGCGCCCGGTGACCGGGCCGAACCAGGCTTCGCTGCTGATGCGGTGCAGCCAGCGCCCCCGGGCCAGCCACAGATAAAGCGACACACCCACGCCCAGCGCTATCGCGCTCATGAGCAGCGGGAGGTTGAAGCCGTGCCACAGCGCCAGGTGGTACTCGGGCAGCGGCTGGCCGGTGAGTGCACCGGCGGCCACGTGAACCAGTGGGCCGAAGGTGGCTGCGGGCAGCAGCCCGACCACGATGCACATCGTGACCAGCAACATGGCCGGCAACCGCATGCCCAGCGGCGGCTCATGGGGGTGTGGCAGCAACGGCGTCTGCGCAGGCCAATCCTCTGGCCCGTCAATGGCAATCGGCGCTTCGCCCGGCGCTGGTCCGTCGAGCGCTTGATTGGTCTTAGCGTAGGTGCCGTTGAAATAGGTGTCGTGCACAAAGCGCAGCGCATAGGCCACGCTGAACACGCCGGCCAGCGTGACCAGCGCAGGCATCAACCAGGGCCAGACCGACCCCATCGCGCTGCTGCTCGCCACCGCCTCAGTGAAAAACATTTCTTTCGACAGGAACCCATTGGTCAGCGGTACACCGGCCATGGACGCCGCTGCCACCATCGACAAGGTCGCCGTCCAGGGCATGAGCTTGTACAGGCCGCTGAGCTGGCGCATGTCGCGCGAATGGGTTTCGTGGTCGACGATGCCGGCGATCATGAACAGCGAACATTTGAAGGCTGCGTGGTTGAGCACGTGAAACACCGCCGCCACGGCGGCCAGCGGAGAACCCAGACCAATCAAGAACACGATCAGGCCGAGGTGGCTGATCGTCGAGTAAGCGAGCAAGCCCTTCAGGTCGTGTTTGAAGATGGCCACGAAGGCAGCGAACACCACGGTGATCAGACCCACGGCGGTCACGATCGCTTCAAAGTACCCGGAACCCGCCAGTACCGGGTACAGCCGCATCAGCAAGAAAACGCCGGCCTTGACCATGGTCGCCGAGTGCAAGTAGGCCGATACCGGCGTGGGCGCGGCCATCGCATCGGGCAGCCAAAAATGAAACGGGAACTGCGCGCTCTTGGTGAACGCGCCCACCAAAATCAGCAGCAACGCGGGCAGAAACAGAGCGTCGGACTGAATGGCCGCCGCGTTGGCCGCCATGGCGCTCAGCTCGTAGGTGCCTGCGATCTGGCCCAGCAACACAAAACCGCCCAGCATCGCCAGGCCGCCGCCGCCGGTGACCGCCAGCGCTTGGCGCGCACCGGCACGCGCATCGGCGCGGTGGCCCCAGTAACCGATCAGCAGAAATGACGACAGGCTGGTGAGTTCCCAAAACACCACCAGCAACAGCAGGTTGTCTGACAGCACGATGCCCAGCATGGCCGACATGAACAGCATCATCAGGCTGTAAAACTTGGCCGCCGAGTCTTTGGCGCTCAGGTAGAAATGCGCGTAGACAATGATGAGCAAGCCAATAAACAGAATCAGCCCGGCAAACATCAGCGACAGCCCATCGAGCCGGAAGCCGAGGTTCAGCCCCAGCGACGGCACCCAAGGCCAGACATTCATCACCGTCCCACCGTCCATCACCGCAGCGCCCTGCCCCACCAGCAGCGCCAGGCTGGCCGAGGTGATGGCAAACGCCACGGTCGCAGCACCCAGCCGGGAACGGCTGCCGAGCCACCAAGTGGAGAGAGTGCCCAGCAACAGGGGCAACAAAACGATCAGCAACAACACGGGGTTCGGGCTTTCGGCAAGTGCGGGTCGGCGTTGGTGACACCCAAGTGGGCGGACGCAAAAAAGCAGACCGGGTCTGCGCGAGTAAGCGTGGATATTAAACCGACTCGCTGGCGCACCTCTTGCCGCTCACCCAGGGAATTCCCGGTTGCGCTCAGAGGGGCTTTTGGCGGGTGCTGAGCACAGGCGCGGCCTTGATGCCGCGCTGGTGCGCCTGCGACTCGCGCACCGCGGCGCGCGCCAACAGGTGCGAGGCCACCGGCAGCGTGACCAACAAAAACACCACGATCAGCAGCAACCGACGCACCCACTCCCACTCGGGCATCACCAGCATTGCACCGGTGCACGCCAAAGCCAAGGCCAGCGTGCCAGCCTTGGTGGCTGCGTGCTGACGCGCCAGCGCGTCCGGCAACTTGATGACGCCCCAGGCCGCGATCAGCAACAGCACGGCCGCGCTCACGATCAGCACAGACGCCAGAACATTCATCGCCGTTCCTTTTGTTTGTCAACGGGTCGGGCCTGCTCCACCAACCGAGCCCAGCCGATCGTGCCCACAAAGCCCACCAGCGCCAGGCCAATCGCCACATCGAGAAATACGGTGCGCTCGGTCAGCAGCGAGGCCGCCACCGCCAGCGCCACACCGGCAGCGAGAAAAATATCCAGCGCAACGATGCGGTCGGCATCGGTCGGGCCCCGTACCAAGCGCACACTGGCCAGTGCCAGCGCCAAGAGCGAAGCGATCACCAGCGCGGTGGTGGCCCAAACGATCATGGTTCCACCCCAAAAGCCGCCACCAGCCCCGGCTCAAACTCGGTGCGTATGCCATCGACCATCTCCTGCACGGCGGTCTCGTCGAGCACATGCAGCAGCAACTCGTGCAACTCCATGTCGATGTCCAGCGTGGTCGTGCCCGGCGTGAGCGAGACCATGCAACCCAATAGGGCCGCGCCGGTGGCGTTCATCGGCGCGAAGCGCACCCGAACGAAGGTCCCGGTGCGGGCTGGTTCGCCACCCGGTGTGGTCGCCAAAATCACCTGCACCGTCTGCCAGCCAGAGAGCACCACCGCCTTCAAAAAGCGCAGCAGCAGCACGAACAAAGCCCAAATCTTGCCCACCATGTTCAGGGCCCTCCCAGCGTGGCCGCTGCGGCCTGCGCGTAAGTCACCAAGGCCTGCGGGTTGAAGCTGATCGCCAACGTGACCGCCGCCAGACCCAGCGTGGCGATCCAGGCCGGCGCCACTTTGGCGTTCTTCGGCAGCACCCAGTTCACATCGGGATGCGGCTTCCAGAAGGCCTCCATCCAGATCTTCATCATCGAGTACAGCGTCAGCACGCTGACCGCCAGCGCCACCACCGCCCAGACGATGCGCTCCTGGCCAATCGCCTCTTGCAGGATCATGAGCTTGGCCCAGAAGCCCGAGAACGGCGGAATGCCCACCAGTGACAGGGCGGGCACCAGAAACAGCAGCGCCAGCGCGGGCTTGGCTGCGTACAGACCGCCGATGCGGCGCAGGTCGTAGCTGCCGGTGTAGCGCCAGATGAGCGCGGCAATCAGGAACAGGTTGGCCTTCACCACGATGTGGTGCAGGGTGTAGAACAGCGTGGCTGCGTTTCCGGCTTCGCTGGCCAGCGCGATGCCCAGCAGGATGTAGCCGATCTGGCTGATGATGTGAAACGCCAGAATGCGCCGCATGTCCCAGTGGTAAGCCGCGCCAAACACGCCAAACAGCATGGTGGCCGCCGCGATCCAGCCCAGCGCCTCCATCAGCACCACAGGCGCGGGCGCAAAAACATCACCCGCCGTGCGCAGCACCGCGTACACCCCCACCTTCGTCAGCAAGCCGGCAAACAGCGCCAGCACGGGCGCGGGCAGCGTGTGGTACGAGGCCGGCAGCCAGGCGAACAGGGGGAACGCGCCCGCCTTGACCAGAAAGGCCAGCAGGAGCGTACCGAGCACCAGCACCGACAGCGCCCCCGGAATGCCCGGCGCGGCAATGGCCAGCGCGCCAAAGTTCAGATGCCCGGTGACGGCATAGACCATGCCAACCGCCATCAGCAGCAGCAGCGTGCCCACCAGGTTGAGCACCAGGTATTTGAAGGTGCCGTCGAGTTGATCGAGCCGCCCGCCGATGGCAAACAAGCCTACCGCGCAGATCAGCATCACCTCGAACCACACGTACAGATTGAACAGGTCTGCCGTGACGAAGGCGCCGCCCACGCCGGCCAGCAAGCCGTGCAGCAGCGGCAGCAAGAGGCCATGGTGCTCACCGGTGTCGGCGTCGCTGGCCAGAAACAGCAGGCTGGCCAGCCCCATGAGTGCGGTGATCAGCACCAGCGAAGCGCCGGTGCGGTCGATGCGAAACTCAATGCCATACGGCGCGACCCAGCCACCAAAGGCGGCGCTGGGCACTGCGCCACCCTCACCTCCCACGGACACCAACTGCACCAGCAGCACAGCGCAGCCCAGGAACACCAGCACACCGGCGTAGCTGATCGCGCGCTGCAAGCCCACACGCTCACGCGCCAGCGTGGTCAGCACCGCGGTGGCCAGCGGCACCAGCACGGGCGAGATCACGAGTGCGTTCATCGGCGCGCTCATGCCGAGCCTCGCGGGGAAAACGAGGGGTGCGCAGGTTCCAGTGCCATCGGTGTGTAGGGCGGCTTCACCGGATCGTCAGGCAAGGGCTCAGCGTGACGCAGTTGCTCGGCATCGTCGGT
>JBLIJY010000084.1:0-8258 GCA_047636095.1 Hydrogenophaga sp.
TGGGGACCACCCAGAGGCGATGCGTGGCGGCCCATGAGCGGCAACAGCTCGCCTTTTTCTTCATCGAACACAAACAGTTTCTTGGCCAGCGCCGGCTGGTAGCTGAGCATGTCGACCAAAAAGCTCAACGCGCTCAGGTTGTTGCCCAACTGCTGAAAAGTGCCGGCGGCTCGGGCCTGCGGCTCGTTCACCTCGGTATCGAGAATTTCGTCGACCGTGGAGCGCATGCGCGCCACAGTCTGGACCGCCTGGTCCAGACCGAGCACCGACAACACACCACGCATCTGCGCCAGTTGCGAGACGGCCACGTGCAGGCCCGCCTTTTCAACTGGCGAGCGGAAGAACTGGTCAAGGGATTTTTCCGCCTCGCCCAGCGATACCTTGAGCTCACCCACCACACTGCCCATGGTCTGGCGGTCGCTCACGCGCCGATAAAGCTGCTCCATCCAGGCATCCAGCGGCTGCCCGCGTGTGCCCGCCAGCACGGCTTCCAGGCGCTCGGCCAGCGCCTGGGTGCGCTGAGTCATCTCTTCGTCGTTGGAGTCGAAATCTTCGAACGCCGCTTCGAGATACAAGGTGGTGGTGGCCACCTCCATCGCCAGCTCAGGCCCAACGCCTGACGCACTGCGGGTGGCTTGATCGGCGGCTTTGATCAGCGCACGCGCCAGCACGGTGCTCGATGGGTGCAGCTTGAGCAAGGAGTCGGCAATCAGTCCGATCTGGTCCTGCACCTGACGAGCCCGGCTGGTGTCCCCGCCCGAAAACAGCGACCAGGCTTCCTTGGCGGCGTGAATGCGTTTGCGCGCCTGCACCAGCAATGCCGGGTCGTAAAGGCCCAGCGTGGCTTGGTGGTAGTCGGCCGCAGGAAGCGCATGGAATCTGAAGGCGTCGCGCACCGCCCACAGGCGGGGCGTTTTGTCGACCGAGGCCGCTGTGGCCTGGGCGCAGAAAAACAACAGGTCGCGCAGCAGGGCTTCAGAGACCTGGGTTTTGCCTTGGGCAAACGTGGCGAACTGCAGCAAGACACGCGAGGCCGCCCGCTTGACATACACATCGGTGGGCAACACACCCAGCGCCACCGCTTCAAAAAAGCCCGCCGCTGCACGCCAGAACGTCCGGGCACGTGTCTCGCTTGCGCCGGCTGACAAACCCGCGCAAAGCTTGGCCAGTTGCAACGCTGCGGCCGGGCTGTCGGTCTTGACCACCAGCAGCACCAGACGATCGAACAGCGAGCGCATCGTCGGATCGCATCGCAACGGTGTGACCGAAGAAGCCCCCGGCATGTCCACGCCATGGTGGTCCACCGGCCACAGATCGGCTGGGTGAACACGCTTGGCTGCCGCCAGTTCTTGCACCTCGCGGTACTGCGCAAACAAGGCCACCGGCGACACGGGCTTGTTGTTCAGCACCGCCTCCAGATACTCGATAAGGGCAAACCCCGCGCGCTCGACCGCGTTGCTGGCCGCGCTGGTGCAGACCTGAGGCTTCTGCACAAAACGCTGCACCGCAGCTTCCATGGCGCGTAGCACCTGGGCGGGCGGTACCAGCCCCACCATCTCCAGCGCACCCACCGCCTGGTGCAGGTGCTGGCGCGCCAGGCGCAGCGCACTGGGATCCACCGCCTCCAAGTCGTGGTTGCGCGACTGCTCGATCTCACGCACAAACCGCTTGATTGCCTTGTTGGCAGTGTCCAGCGACTTGCGCAGTTCGTCGAACACCCAAGCCAGCGGACCGAGGTCGGCGAGCGGCATGTCCGTCTGCAGGCTGTCGGTGGTGGTGTCTGGCATGGTCATCGTCAATCCGTGGGCAGGCCGCGACTGGGCGGGTTGTCAGGCAATTTTGAAGCGGGCAACCGATTGGCGCAGTTCCTCAGCCATCGCCGAAAGCGTGCGCACCTGCTGGGCGGTGGAGCGTGTGCCCTCACCCGTTTGTTCGGTCACGGCAAAAATGTGTTGGATGTTCTCTGCCACCTCATTGGCCGAGTTGGCTTCGCGCGATGTGGCGTCGGAAATTTGTTCGATCAGCTCGGCCAGTCGACGCGACACGCGATCAATCTCAGACAGTGCAGCGCCGGCGTTGTCCGACAGTTTGGCTCCCGCCACCACACCCTGGGTGGAGCGCTCCATGGCGCCCACAGCGTCCTGGGTATCGGTCTGAATCGCCTTGACCAGCGCAGAAATCTGGCGCGTGGCATCTGCTGAGCGCTCGGCCAGCCGCTGCACCTCCTCGGCCACCACCGAGAAGCCACGACCGGCTTCACCAGCCGAAGCAGCCTGGATGGCGGCGTTGAGCGCCAACACGTTGGTTTGCTCGGTGATGTCGGAGATCAGCTCGGTGATCTCGCCGATCTCCTGCGAGGACTCACCCAGCCGCTTGATGCGCTTGGAGGTTTCTTGGATCTGGTCGCGGATGGCGTTCATACCGCCGATGGCGTCCTGCACCGCCTGCAGACCGGACTCGGCGGCTTGCAGCGAGGCGCGCGCAACCGATGCCGATTCCTGCGCCTGACCCGACACCTGGTTGATTCGTTGCGCCATGTCCACCACCGACTGACCCGTTTCGCGGATCTCGCGCAGCTGCTCGTTCGAGGTGGCCAGCAGTTCGGTAGAGGTGCTCTCCACCGCCGAGGTGGTTTGCGCCACCCGCGTCGCGGTGGCTTGCACGTTGCCCACCAGCGAGCGCAGTTCTTCCACCGTGTAGTTCACCGAGTCGGCAATGGCGCCGGTGATGTCTTCCGTCACCGTGGCTTCCTGGGTCAGGTCGCCTTCGGCAACCGTCTGCAGCTCGTTCATCAGGCGAAGAATGGCGGCTTGGTTGGCATCGTTCACCCGCTTGGCGTCCTGCTCAAGCGACTCGGCTGCGAGCCGCTGGTTTTCGGCCATCAGCTGGCGCTCGCGGCTGTCTTGCAGGCGCAAGTAACCCAGGCCCACACCGCTGAGCAGCGCCAGGGAAGAGAGCAGCAAAAACGCGAGCACCTGTATGGCGCTCAGTCCGGCAGAGTTGGACAGCTGATCTTGGACTTTCTGCAGGCTCAGTCGCAGCGGCTCGCTGTCGGCAATGATGCTGGCCTGCGCCTCGCGCGCCGCCACCAAGCCTTGCAGGTTACCCAGAATGGCGCCGGCTTCAGTGCGTGTTTGCTCATACTTCGCCAACAAGGCCTCCAAGCGCTCACGCACCTGCGCATCAACGGCTGGCAACAAGCGCAACTCTGCACTACCATTCAAGAGTCCTTCTGTCACTTCTTTGAAGGTGTTGAGGTCCTTGCCCAGCAGAAAAACCGCCTCGGGGCTCACGCCCTCCATGGTCAAAAATTCGTTGGCCGATTTGCCGATGCGCTGCGTCAGCATCACCAGCTGACCCGCTGCAGAAATCTCGGCGGATGGCGCGCCTTGCTGCAATTTGAGCGAGGACACGGTTTCCGCGATTTCCAGCAGATCAGACGACTGGCGGTTGATGCTGCGCAGCGCCGTACCCACCTGAGTCAGGATCTGCTGCTGCCCGAGCACCGCCGCCGCATTCGCCTCGGCCTGGTCAACCTGGGGCATGAGCTGCTCAATCTCGGCTGCCGTACCCGTGCCCACAGAAGAAATGCCCAGCTCGGCATCGCCTTGGCGCAATCCACGCATGTTGCGTGCCAGCACATCCGAACTTTCCCTCACTTCGGGAAACGCCGAAGCGCTACCAATCAGCGCCTGTGACACGCTTTTGGCCAGACGCTGAGATTGCATCAGCGCTTGGCCGCTGGCAGCCACCTGCTGACTGACTTTGTCAGCCTGATTCAGAACGTACACCGCCGTGCTCAGCAGCAGCAGCAAACTCACGACCAGCGCACCCAGCAAAGTACGCTGATGCTGGTCGGCGGTCTTGGTGCCGAGCAACGGCATTTGCACCATCCCAGCAGCGCGGTTTGATGCCGCCCGGCTCCGCGCAGACGCATCCGCCGCAGCCTGAGAGTCGGACGCCAAATTGGCTGCCGCCAGATCGGCCAAATTCTGTGTGACCACATCATCTGGGTGGGCTACCTCGGCTTTCTTCTTGAGCAGTCCAGAAAATCGGTCAAGCGTGGCCATGAAAATACCTTGTAACGGAGAACATCAAACGACAGAGGCCGGACAGCCGGCAAACGGTTCAGATATCAGGCCACAATAGCCATGAATTCGGGCTCAGCGGCCAGCACCTGCAGGTTGAGCTCCTGCCAGACTTGGCCTTGAGCGTCGACCAAGCGGTGAGCGAAGCACGCTGGCGCATCAGCGGGGTTTTCTGCGATGGCGGTGAACATAGCGGGGTTGCGAAGTCCCAGCAAACGATCAATGAGAAGCACCGCATTGATCCCCAAAGCGGCGTGCAAGCTGACCAAACGGGACTCGGACGAGACACGATGGTCCACCGCCGCCAACGCCACGTCCGGGCGCTCAAACAAACGCCCCAGGTCAATCACGCCCTGCAGGCCGCCACGCAAACTGGCCACGCCAAGGTACCAAGATTTGGTGTACGGCACCGGCTGCACCGGCGCCCAGGGGAAAATTTCACCCGACTGCACCAAGGGCATGAGGTAGCGCTGACCGGCTGCCTCGGCTGCGAGCCAAGAAGCGGTGGCCGCATCGGACCGGGCAGCCGTTAGGCGTTGGGCCAGTCGTTCTTGCAGTTCCTTCAATGCCTGTCGGTTGGCCATGCTCTGTACGCGCTTGATCTAGGTGGTTGGATGGCGCGCCAGCGGCTCAGCCGAGTGCCCGGATCTTTGATAACAGTTCGTCGGCGTTGACTGGTTTGGTCACGTAGTCGCGAGCACCTTGACGCATCCCCCAAACCCGATCAGTTTCCTGATTTTTGCTGGTGCACATGATGATCGGAATGTGTGAGTACTGCGGATCGCGGGCAATGGCGCGGGTGAGTTGAAAACCATTTTGGCCGGGCATGACAACATCCATCAGGATCAGCTCGGGTTTTGCCTCATTTAGACGACGAAAGGCCTCATCGGCATTTTCAGCGGTGCGCACGGCAAATCCATGCTTGGTCAACAAATCGGACAAAACCATCAACTCGGTCTTGGAGTCATCCACAACCAATATATTTTTGATCGACATCAGGAGATTCCTGTCAGGTTAGCGCCGAATTGCTGCACCGCCTGCAGCAGCTGGTCTTTGGTAAAGGGTTTGGTGAGGTAATCTTGCGAACCCACCATGCGGCCTCGGGCCTTGTCGAACACGCCGTCCTTGGACGAGAGCATGACCACCGGAATGCTGGAAAACCGCACATTGCGTTTGATGATGGCGCAGGTCTGATACCCGTCCAAGCGAGGCATGAGAATATCGCAGAACACCAGATCGGGCTGGTAATCGTTGATTTTGGCCAGCGCGTCGAAGCCGTCGTCAGCCAGCAACACCTCGTGCCCGCCCTGCTTTAAAAAGATCTCTGCACTGCGTCGAATGGTGTTGCTGTCGTCCACCACCAGAACTTTGAAGCTTGGGTTTGTGCTCACGATCGGTTGGTTCCAGTGAAAGGTTTTGCGGGGCAGCAGCGGCGAGACTCGGGGCATTATTGGGTAGATTCGGCACTGCGGGGCAACACGCCGCGCCACCACCTCAAATCTGCACCATCTCAAAGTCTTCCTTGCGAGCGCCGCACTCGGGACAGGTCCAGTTCATGGGCACGTCGGCCCACGCTGTGCCCGGGGCTACCCCGTGCTCTGGGTCGCCCAGCGCCTCGTCGTAAATCCAGCCGCAAATCAGGCACATCCAGGTCTTGGTTTCACTCATGGTCACGGGGGCGTTGTCTTAGAATCCAGGGATTGTATCGAGCCACACTGCACCAGCCCGGCCAATTGACCGCTGGCTTTCCCTATGCGACAGGCGCGCAGTCGGCTCTGTTTTTTTGAGCGCCGGAACCCGGAATCTGTGCCATGACCGACGCCCCTGACCTCCGCCTGACAAGCCTGCCTGAAATGGTAGGCGATGCTTCGTTGCCATGTGTGATGGTGTTCAACGCCAACGACCCCAGCGGCGCTGGTGGCTTGGCGGCCGACATGACCGCCATGTCCAGCGCCTCGGTGCATGTGCTGGCGGTGGTGACCGGCAGTTATGTGCGCGACACCAGCGAAATCCACGACCACATCGCTTTCGACGAAGAAGCTGTGTCCGACCAGGCGCGTTGCGTGCTTGAAGATGTGCCGGTTCAGGCGTTCAAGGTCGGCTTCGTGGGCAGTCCCGAGAATCTCGCCGCCATCGCCGAAATAACGTCGGATTATGCTGAGGTTCCTGTCATCACTTACATGCCCGATCTGTCTTGGTGGGACGAACTGGCGATCGACAGCTACCTCGACGCCTGTGTGGAACTGCTGCTGCCGCAGACCACGGTGTTGGTCGGTAACCACAGCACCTTGAGCCGCTGGCTGCTGCCCGACTGGGACGGCGACAAACCACCGTCGCCGCGCGAGGTGGCGCGCGCGGCGGCGGTGCACGGTGTGCCGTACACGCTGGTGACCGGTTTCAACGCTGCCGACCAATACCTGGAAAGCCACCTTGCCTCGCCTGAGTCGGTGTTGGCCAGTGCGCGCTACGAGCGCTTTGAGGCCACCTTCAGCGGCGCTGGCGACACCCTCTCGGCGGCTTTGTGCGCCTTGATTGGCGGCGGCTCAGACCTGCAGTCGGCCTGTGCCGAGGCGTTGACCTACTTAGACCAGTGCCTGGACGCGGGCTTTCAGCCAGGCATGGGTCATGCGGTGCCCGACCGCCTATTCTGGGCGCATGACGAAGACGAAGCGGAACTGTCAGTGCCTACAGAAGATGCGCCCAACAGCACGCTGGACCCCAGCGATTTCCCACTCGACACCACCAAACACTGACACGGTCTGTTTTGCTGTCGAACTGTCTCTGGCAGCACGGCAGCTGCCACCCAGCGCTAGCGTGGCACAGCAGTCCCAACGCACCAACCCGCATTTTTTCGACCCCATGGGCTACAACATGACCGATCGCAACCAAGCACTCTTTGACCGCGCCCAGGCGCTGATCCCCGGTGGTGTGAACTCACCCGTGCGCGCCTTCAAAGCCGTGGGTGGCACGCCCCGTTTCGTGCAGCGCGCACAGGGCGCTTATTTCTGGGACGCCAACGGCCAAAAGTACATCGACTACATCGGATCCTGGGGACCGATGATCCTGGGCCACGGTCACCCCACGGTGGTGGAGGCGGTGCAGAAGGCAGCCCTTGAAGGCTTCTCCTTTGGCGCGCCCACCGAGCGTGAAATTGAGCTAGCTGAAGAGATTATCAAGCTGGTGCCCAGCATCGACATGGTGCGGCTGGTCAGCTCGGGCACGGAAGCGGGCATGAGCGCGATAAGACTGGCGCGCGGCGCCACCGGGCGCAAAAAAATCATTAAGTTCGAAGGCTGCTACCACGGCCACGCCGACGCGCTGCTGGTGAAAGCCGGCTCTGGCCTGGCCACCTTCGGGAACGCCACCAGCGCCGGCGTGCCGCCCGAGGTGGTGCAACACACGCTGGTGCTCGAATTCAACAACATCGAGCAAATTGAAGCCGCGTTTGTGGAACATGGGCCCGAGGTGGCCTGCGTGATCATCGAGCCGATCGCTGGCAACATGAACTTCGTGCGCGCCAGCGTGCCGTTCGTCAAGCGCATCCGCGAGTTGTGCGACGAGCACGGCGCGCTGTTCGCCTTCGACGAGGTGATGACCGGATTCCGCGTCGCGCTCGGCTCCGCGCAAAGCCTGTTCGCGCGCGAGATCCCCGGGTTCGAGCCCGACATGACCATCATGGGCAAGGTGATCGGCGGGGGCATGCCGCTGGCCGCCTTCGGTGCCAAGCGCGCGGTGATGGAGCAGCTCGCGCCGCTGGGCGGCGTGTACCAAGCCGGTACCCTGAGCGGCAACCCGGTGGCCACCGCCTGCGGCCTGGCCACGCTGAAAGAGATCCAGAAGCCAGGTTTCTTCGATGCACTCTCAGGCACCACCCGCTCGCTGGTCGATGGCCTCAAGGCCGCTGCCGACGCCGAGGGCGTGCCGTTCAGCGTGGACAGCCAGGGCGGCATGTTCGGTTTTTTCCTGATGAACGAGCTGCCGCAGAACTACGCCCGGGTCATGACCACCGACAGCCCCAAGTTCAACAAGCTGTTCCATGGCCTGCTCGATCGCGGCGTGTACATCGCGCCAGCGCTGTACGAAGCGGGCTTTGTGAGCGGCGCTCACACCGCGCAAGACATTGCCACTACGGTAGCGGCGGCGCGCGAGGTATTCAAAACGTTTTGATTT
>JBLIJY010000085.1:0-8254 GCA_047636095.1 Hydrogenophaga sp.
GCCATGGGCCGGGGCATCGCCCAGATGGCGGCTCAAGCGGGCAGCACCGTTCTTCTGTACGACACCCAACCCGGCGCTGCAGCGGCCGCTCGCAGCGTGCTGCAGACCACCTGGCAGACGCTGGTAAGCAAAGGAAAACTCGACCCAGAACGGGCCGAGGCCTATCTGAGCCAAGTGCAAGCGGTCGACAGCCTAGCCGCGCTCGCTCCCTGCGATCTGGTGATCGAGGCGGTGGTGGAGCAACTGGACGTGAAACGCCAGCTGTTTGCCGAACTGGAGCGCATTGTTCGGCCAGATGCGGTGCTGGCCACCAACACCTCGTCGCTGTCGGTCACCGCCATCGCAGCCTCGCTGCAGCGCCCGCAGCAGCTCGCGGGCTACCACTTCTTCAACCCCGTGCCGCTGATGCGGGTGGTCGAGGTGATCGCAGGACTCAAGACCGCAACGCCTGTGTGTGAACAGCTCACGGCTTATACCCAGCAATTCGGCCATACCCCGGTCACAGCACAAGACACGCCCGGCTTCATCGTCAACCACGCCGGCCGGGGCTATGGCACCGAAGCGCTGCGCTTGGTGGGCGAGCGGGTCAGCGACTTCGCCACCACCGACCGCATCCTCAAAGACCAGATGGGGTTTCGCCTCGGACCGTTTGAGCTCATGGACCTCACCGCGCTGGATGTGTCGCACCCGGTGATGGAGTCGATTTACCACCAATATTTCGAAGAGCCGCGCTACCGGCCCAGCGTGATCACCGCGCAGCGCCTGGCCGGTGGCATGCTGGGCAAAAAGGTGGGCGCCGGTTTCTACGCTTACGAGCAAGGCGCGATCCAGCTTCCACCCGAGCCGGCCGTGCCCGACGTGGCCACGCTGCCACCGGTGTGGGTATCGCCCAAGGCAGCGCGTCGCACCGAGCTGTTCCAGCTGCTCAAAGACTTGGGCGCCAGCATTGAGACCGCATCGGCGCCGTCTGCCACCGCGCTGATCCTGGTGGCCCCGCTGGGCCTGGACGTGACCACACTGGCTGCGGTCGAACGCCTGGACCCCACCCGCACCATGGGCATCGACATGATGCTCGACGACAAAGCCACCCGCCGTCGGGTGCTGGCCACCAACCCGGCCACCCGCAGCGACATGCGAGACGCCGCGCACGCGCTCTTCGCCCGCGACGGCAAGGCGGTCAGCGTGATCCGCGACAGCGGCGGCTTTGTCACCCAGCGGGTGGTGGCAACCATCGTCAACATCGCCGCCGACATGTGCCAGCAAGGCGTCTGTTCACCGGCCGATCTGGAAGTGGCGGTCACGCTGGGCCTGGGTTACCCCATGGGGCCGCTGGCCATGGGCGACCGCATTGGCCCGGCCAACGTGCTGGAGATCCTGTTCAACATGCAAACCGTCTACGGCGATCCACGCTACCGCCCTTCGCCTTGGTTGCGCCGGCGTGGCGCGCTGGGACTGAGCCTGATGCAGGAGGAGTAACCACCCATGAACGCCAGTCTCAAGAGCCACAGCCAGGGTCAGACGATGGTGCTGACCATCAGCAACCCCGATCACCGCAACGCGCTCGGCCCCGACATCTACGCCGCCGGCGTGGAAGCGCTCAACGTGGCCGAGAGCAGCCCGGAGGTGCGCAGCGTGGTGATCACCGGCGAGGGGTCGCACTTCTGCGCTGGTGGCAACCTGCAACGCCTGCAAGCCAACCGGCAGCAGCCACCTGAGGTGCAGGCACAAAGCATTGAGGGCCTGCACAGCTGGATCGAGACCATTCGCAGCTTCTCCAAACCGGTGGTGGCCGCGGTAGAAGGCTCGTGCGCCGGAGCTGGCTTCTCGCTGGCACTGGCCTGCGACTTCGTCGTGGCGGCGCACAACAGCGTGTTTGTGATGGCATACAGCAACGTCGGCCTCTCGCCCGATGGCGGTGCCAGCTGGAGCTTGGTACGTGCGCTGCCGCGCGCCACCGCCTTGCAGTTGCTCATGCTGGGCGATCGCATCGCCGCTGATCGGCTGCAGCAGCTCGGTGTGATTGCCGCCGTGAGCGCCCAGGGCTCAGCGTTCACCGACGCCTTGGCGCTGTGCGAACGCCTCAACGCACGGGCACCCAACGCACTCGCCAGCATCAAGGAGCTGGTCAATGACGCGCAGCAGGCCACGCTGCACCAGCAGCTCGGCCACGAGCGCGACCACTTCGTGCAAAACCTGCACCACGCCAACGGCGGCGAAGGTATCGCGGCCTTTCTGGAAAAGCGGCCTGCGCAATACCGCTGATTCGTCCCGCCCATCGTTGGCTGCTGACCTTTACGGCCAAGCGACCCGCGCGCGCAGCAAGTCACCTGGAGAGACGCGCCCGCGACAGTCCTCTGGGCACCCCCGGTCCCTGTGGCGACAATGGACTTTCTTTCAGTCACCCAAAAGACAGACCATGGACGAACCGATTCTGACAATGGAAGAGCGCGAGGCGATCAACAGTGGTCGCTGGTTCAGCAGTCTTTCCCCCTCCCTTCGTCACGACATCCTGCGATGCGCCTACGTCAAACGGTACAAGGACAGCGATCTCATCGTTGCCCGCGGCGACCCGCCCAACGAATGGCACGCAGTGGCCAAGGGCGCGGTGCGTGTGAGTTCGACCTCGCTCTCGGGCAAGCAGATCACGCTGACCTATGTGGAGCCGGGCGTGTGGTTCGGCGATGTGGCGATGTTCGACGGCGACCAGCGTACGCACGATGCCTACGCCCACGGCACAACCACCCTGCTGTGCGTGGCACGCAACGATTTCCAGAAAATCCTCAGTACCCATGTGGAGCTGTACGAAGCGCTGATGCGGCTGCAGGCACGGCGCATTCGAACCCTGTTCGGTCTGGTGGAAGACCTCAACACCCTGCCGCTGCGCGCGCGCCTGGCCAAGCAGTTGCTGCACCTGGTGCGCAGCTACGGCGTGCCCTGCCTGTCGGATGGCAACGAGACGCGCATCGGCCTGCAACTCGCACAGGAAGAGCTGGCGCAGCTGCTCGGCGCGTCCCGCCAGCGGGTCAACCAGGAGCTGAAATCGATGGAGCGCGAGAACGCGATCCGCATCGAACAGGGTGGTCTGGTGGTGCGCAACCGCGAGATGCTGATGCGCATTGCCGAAGCCGAATCCTGATGATCCATCGCGCGCACATCCGTCCTCTTTTGTCCCTGCACCGTCCATGACCGATCACAACAGCTTCACCGGCACACGCGCCGTTTCCGATCAGCACGCTGTCGATGTGGTGGCGCTGTCCGCGTGGCTGCAAGCCCAGGTGCCCGGCTTCGAAGGCCCGCTGCAGCTTGAAATGTTCAAGGGTGGGCAGTCCAACCCGACGTACAAACTCATCACACCAACGAGCGCCTACGTGATGCGGGCCAAGCCTGGGCCAGTGGCCAAGCTGCTGCCTTCAGCGCACGCGATCGAACGCGAGTTTCGCGTGATGAGCGCGCTGCAAAGCACCGATGTGCCAGTGGCCAAGATGCTGGCCCTGTGTGAAGACGAGTCGGTGATCGGCCGTGCTTTCTACATCATGGAATGTGTGAACGGTCGGGTGATGTGGAACCAGTCGCTACCCGATATCGACAAGTCCCAGCGCGGCGCCGTTTACGACGAAATGAACCGCGTGCTCGCAACGCTGCACAAGGTCAAGCCCAGCGCCGTTGGGCTTGACGGCTACGGCAAGCCCGGCAACTACTTCGAGCGCCAGATCGGCCGCTGGAGCAAACAGTACGTCGCCTCGATCACACAACCCATTCCCGCGATGGACCGGCTGATGGACTGGCTGCCGCAGAACATCCCGGCGATGGCGCGTGATGAATCGATGGTCTCCATCGTGCACGGTGACTACCGGCTCGACAACCTCATGTTTCACCCCACCGAACCGCGCGTGCTGGCGGTGCTGGACTGGGAACTCTCCACCCTGGGCCATCCGCTGGCCGACTTCAGCTACCACTGCATGGCCTGGCACATTCCCCCTGGCGCGTTCCGCGGTATCGGCGGACTCGATGTGGCATCACTCGGCATTCCCCTGGAGGCCGAGTACATCGCGCGCTACTGCGAGCGCACCGGCTTTGCCACGCCCGAGCAGCTGAAGGCCGACTGGAATTTCTACCTTGCCTACAACCTGTTTAGGCTCGCCGCCATTTTGCAAGGCATTGCCAAGCGGGTCGAGACGGGCACCGCATCGAGCGCCCAGGCGGTGTCGTCTGCCGCTGGCGCGCGACCGTTGGCCGAACTCGCCTGGCGCTTCGCCAGCGCCGCCTGATTCATACCCTTTCACGACCCGACCTTCACAGGAGATCTCCATGCAATTCGACTACACCGACAAGGTCAAAACCCTGCAAACCAAGCTGCTCGCCTTCATGGACGAGCACATTTACCCCAACGAGGCTCGCTTCTACGCCGAAATTGCAGAAAACCGGAAGAACGGCAACGCCTGGATTCCCACCCGGATCGTTGAAGAACTCAAACCTAAGGCCCGTGCTGCTGGCCTGTGGAACCTGTTCCTGCCCAGCAGCGCGCGCGCGCCTGAAGGCCTAACCAACCTGGAATACGCCCCGCTGTGCGAGATCATGGGCCGGGTGCCGTTTGCCGCTGAGATCTTCAACTGCTCGGCGCCCGACACCGGCAACATGGAAACGCTGGAGCGCTACGCCAGCGAAGATATCAAAGACCGCTGGATGGAGCCGCTGCTGCGCGGCGAAATCCGCTCGGCTTTCCTGATGACCGAGCCCGCTGTGGCCTCGTCAGACGCGACCAACATCCAGTGCAGCATCGAGCGCGAGGGTGACGAGTACGTGATCAACGGTGTGAAGTGGTGGTCATCCGGCGCTGGTGACCCACGTTGCGCGGTCTACATCGTGATGGGTAAGACCAATCCCGATGCGCCGCGGCATTCGCAGCAATCGATGATCGTTGTGCCTTCCGACACCCCCGGCATCGAGGTGACACGGGCCCTCTCGGTGTTCGGCTACGACGACGCGCCGCACGGTCACATGGAAGTGAATCTCAAGAACGTGCGGGTGCCAGTCGGCAACCTGCTGCTGGGCGAAGGCCGCGGCTTCGAAATCGCCCAGGGCCGCCTCGGCCCGGGCCGCATCCACCACTGCATGCGCTCCATCGGTGCGGCCGAACGCGCCATGGAACTCATGTGCAAGCGACTCAACAGCCGTGTGGCCTTCGGCAAACCCATCTCCGCTCAGTCGGTCTGGCACGAGCGCATCGCAGACGCACGCTGCCGCATCGAAATGGCGCGCCTGCTCACGTTGAAGGCCGCTTACATGATGGACACGGTGGGCAACAAGGGGGCCAAGGCCGAGATCGCCATGATCAAGGTGGTCGCGCCCAACATGGCCTGCGACATCATCGACATGGCCATTCAGGCCCACGGCGGCGGCGGCGTGAGCGACGATTTCCCGCTCGCTTACAGCTACGCTGGCCAGCGCACACTGCGACTGGCGGATGGCCCTGACGAGGTGCATCGCCAGTCGATCGCCAAGCTGGAACTGGCCAAGTACATGACGGTAAAAACCGAGGTGGAGATGCCCATCACGCGCGGCAGCTGAAGCGCGCCAGGATATGCGCTTGCTGCGCCAACTTTTTTGTGATGCGGCAAAAAGCGGTCATCCAGCAGGTATAATTCGAAGCTTAGTCGGAGCGTAGCGCAGCCTGGTAGCGCATCTGCTTTGGGAGCAGAGGGTCGCGAGTTCGAATCCCGCCGCTCCGACCATTGACAGCAAAAAAAAGCCCACAGTGTGGGCCTTTTTTTTGGCAACTTAATGGCCAATCTGTCTGCCCGTCGCTCAACCGGATAGAGCAGCTGCCTTCTAAGCAGCAGGTCGGGGGTTCGAGTCCCTCCGAGCAGGCCAATATACAAGGCCTACAGCGTAAAGAGCCACCAACAAAGCAGTGGTTTTTTGGGTGCAATCTGCTCCTAGATGTCCCGCCAGTGTCCTCGAGATAGCTGCTGTTAGCCAGCTATTATCCCGCCAACGTCCCCGTTGAACTGCCCCGGATTTTGAGGACGCTCCCATTTTTGAGAAGACGGAGCCACGAACAATTCACCGAAGTTCTCCCCCGAGGTCCGCGAGCGCGCCGTGCGCTTGGGTAGCAGGAACACCGAGCCGACTGCCCGTCGCTGTGGGCGGCCATTGAATCGATAGGGCCCAGAACACACCTTCACAGTCCGACTTTTGCCGGCCCGGCTCGCTACCCAGAGTATCCCCGCGCCTTCACGCGCTCGCGCAAGCTGCCCCTGCCCACATTGGTCGCCTGCCTGTGCGGGTTTCGCGGGGGCAGCGTTCAAAGCGAGGTCGACAGCTTCTTTGCCCACACGGACACAGACCTGAGCGTTTTGCGCCGGCTCAGCGAGCGGGCATTGGCCAAGGCACGCGCCAAGTTGCATGTCCCCGCCTTGCGGGGTTTGAACGCCAAGCTGATGCAGAACATGCAGGACCAAGGCCTGATCGCGCTGTGGAGAGGCCGTTGCCTGGTCTGCGCCGATGCCACGCTGCTGGCGCCAGCACAGCGCGCCTGTCACCGCACGCGCCGCTTGGCTGCCCCCAGTCAACGCGCCCTGGGACTTTATTTGCCGGGCAACGAGGTCATGCTGCACATGGCCGTGGGTCCTGAGGGTGAAGGTGAGGGTGAGGGTGAGGGTGAGCGACAGATGCTCTTTGACCGATTGGATCTTTTGCAGAGCGGCGATGTTCCGGTGCTGAACCGGGGCTACCCGGCCACCTGGTTGGTGCAGGTACTGCACCAACGGGACATCGATTTCATCATCCGCTGTGACAGCACGCGCGGATGGTCTGCAGTGCGCGAGATGCTGCGCCGTGGCGACAACTAGCTTGACGGCTTCCGAAGGTGCTGGCGGACAACTTGGCGGCGCTGCTCAATCGATCGGTGACGCTGCCCGGGCAAGCCGATGAGGGTGGTGTGAGGCGTCAGGTGAACCGCGCGCAGGCCGCGCGCACGCTCTTGCGCTGCATCGGGCATTTGCTGCTGATCGCGGGGGCCGCCATGCAGATCGCGCGCGACTGGGGGCAGACTTTGAGGCGCTAGCTGATTCGGCATGTCGCGGGGCAATCCCGACCTCGACAACAGTCCAAACACAAGCCCCATCCCTCCCAGACTTACAAACGAGCAGCTTAAGTTCGGTGGATTGGTCCGCGCCCACCATCGGCAAAATCAGCCCAAAAAACATGGAACGAAGTTGGATGTGTGGTCACTCACATGCCATATCAACATTCAATGAAGCGCCGCTATGTCCTCAGTCAACCAAGAAAGTCCACCTCCCGGCTCATCAGAAGCAATCAACCTGAGCACCGCCGAAGGCTTGGTAGATGGACTCCTGAATCACGCGATCACACTGGGTTCGACCAAAGGCATTGAAGCAGCGGATTTGGAAGCTCTTTATTCAGAGGCCTACGACAAGCTCATAGACGGTCGTGCTGATGATGCGCTGGAAGACTTGTTGCTACTGGTCACTCACGAACCGTGGGACAGGCGCTTCCAGTTTGCCTACGGCCTGGCGTTGCAAAGCCTAGATCAATGGGCTGCCGCCTCGACTCACTACGCCCAGGCACTGCTGCTCGACGCCACAGACGCAGGCTGCTTGCTGCGCATTGCCGAGTGCTTGGAGGCGCAAGGTGAAATTCCAGACGCTACCGAAGCCTTGCGCGACTGCATTTTGCTGAGCTGGCAAGACCCGCAGTGGCACCTTGTGCGTGCGCACGCACAAGCCGCTTTGACACGGCTCGATGACTCTAAGGACAGCAAATAATGCCCATCAGCAACAGCCCTCTTTCAACCCCAACCCTCAGGGCCATGACTTCTGTCGATGCGGGCAGTGCTGTGGCACCGTCGCACTCGCCAGATGCCCAGCCTGCAATGGCAGCGTTGTCCTTGACGCCACCTGGTGCACCGCAGGTGCCAGAGTCATCCAGCCCGCAAGAGTGCGCAGCTGCTGCGTCACAAACTCGAGACCTTGCTCAAGCCAAACGACACAACGATACCTGCCCATCCCGGGCCGAATTCGGTATGCGCCTCCTAAACCAAGCCAGCGCAAAACTTGATGAGGCCAAGCAGCTTGGTGTGGATGTGGCAGCCAAAAGCTGGTTTAAAAAGGCAATTGGTGTGGCTGTATCGCTGGTTGCGGTGGGTGTGGCTGTAGCGCTCTCCGCCGCGACCGTTGGCGGTGCTAGCCCGGTCCTGGCGTTGGCCTGTACAAACCTTTTGGTGAGCGTAGGC
>JBLIJY010000086.1:0-8202 GCA_047636095.1 Hydrogenophaga sp.
TTTTGGTGGCTGATGTGGTCCAGCGCATCGACCACGAAGTCGACCGGCACGATGTTGATGCGCCCGCCTTCCAGGCCCACGCTGGGCATCCACGGCGGCAAGATCTGGCGCATGCGCTGGATCAGCTTGAAGAAATAGTAGGGTCCGTCGATCTTGTCCATCTCGCCGGTCTGGCTGTCGCCTACCACCAGCGCGGGCCGGTAGACAGACCAGGGAATCTTGCATTCGGTGCGCACGATTTTCTCGCTCTCGTGCTTGGTCATGAAGTAGGGATGGTCGACGTTCTCAGCCTCCTCGAACATGTCTTCGCGAAACACGCCTTCGTAAAGGCCAGCGGCTGCGATGGACGATACATGGTGGAAATGTCCAGCCCCGATCGCCTTGGCCAGCTCCACCGTGTGGCGCGTGCCTTCGATGTTCACCGCGATCTGGCTTTCCTCGTCGGCCTCTAGGTCGTACACCGCAGCCAGATGGTGGAAGTGGTCGATCTGGCCCTTGAGCGCCTTGATCGTCTCGGCGTTGACACCCAGCTTTTTCGCGGTCAGGTCGCCGAACACGGGTACCGCGCGCGCCGCGCTCACACCCCAGTAAGCGAGCAAGTCGTCTACCTTACCCTCGCTGGCTTGGCGGATCAAGAAGTGCACCACCGAGCCTTTGCGCTCCAGGATTTTTTTGACTAGGCGCTTGCCAATGAACCCGGTGGCACCGGTAACGAAATACTGCATGCGTTTCTCCTGAAGATGGGAATAAAAAAATGTGGGGAGGAAAAAAGCCGACTCAGATACTCGGCAGCAATCAGCCTGCCATTCTTCACCAATTACACCGTCCTCAGGTTCAGCAGAAACCCGTGGAGAGACCCCGATCTTGACTCGCCAGACCCGCGACCGGTTAGTTGCGCGCGTCTACACAACGAGGCGCTCACGCTCTACAGTGTTCCCATGCGTTGGGGCACCTGCTCCCAAAGTGCAGATCCATTCATCGGCTTCAACTCTCTTTCATTCCTTTCGCGAAAGCATCCCATGGTCAAGAAAATCCAAAAATCTGGCAGCACCAAGTCCTCGACTCACACAGCTTCTCCTTTGTCTGACGCCATCAAAGATTCGGCACAGCAGATCTGGCTGGCGGGTTTGGGTGCGTTCTCCAAAGCGCAGGCCGAGGGCGGCAAAGCGTTTGACACGCTGGTCAAGGAAGGCCTGTCCATCCAGCGCAAGACCCAGGCGGTGGCCGAAGAGCGCATTTCCGAAGCCAGCGAGCGGGTGAGCGGCATGGCCACCGACATCTCCTCCAAAGCTGTGGGTCAGTGGGACAAGCTGGAGAACATTTTCGAAGACCGCGTGGCCAAAGCGCTCAACAAGCTGGGCGTGCCCTCGGCGCGCGATGTAGAGGCCTTGCTCGATCGCATCGACGGCCTGAGCCGCCAGGTACAGGCACTCGGCGGCGAGCAGGCCGTGCCTCGCAAGACCGCGACACGCAAGCTCGTCGCACGCAAACCCGCGGCCAACAAGGTCGCCGCCGAAGAGACGACAGCCCCGGCTCCAGCCAAGCCCACGCGCAAAACGGCCGTGCGCAAGACCGCTGCCAGCAAGCCTGTGGCCGAGGAGTCGGCAACCGCCGCTCCAGCCAAGGCACCGCGCAAGACCGCCGTACGCAAAAACGCCAAGGCAGCCTGAGCCCCGCGCGGTCAACCGCGAGTCGAGCAAGCAAAGGGGCGCGAGACGCCCCTTTTTTGCGTCTCATCAGCTTGCTGCAACGCAAAACCTGTGAAAACCCATTTGGTCCACACTGAAAAATATGAAGCCTGCCAAAGCCCAACCAGCCTCCGATCGATCTTCAGCGGCGCGTGCGCAGCGTCCCCGTGTTGCCCTGGCCCTGGCCGGCGGCGGACCGCTGGGCGCGATCTACGAAATCGGGGCGCTGTGTGCACTGCAAGACTGCCTGCCCAGCCTGGACTTCAACCGCTTTGACCACTACATCGGTGTGTCGGCGGGGGGATTCATCGCCGCCGGACTGGCCAACGACCTGACGCCACGCCAGATGTGCGACCTCTTCATTGAAGACCGGCAGCACGAAGACGATTTCAATCCGGCCTGGATGCTCAAACCGGCTTGGGCGGAGTTCGGTATGCGCCTGAAACGGCTGCCCGGCCTGCTGACCAGCGCCCTGTGGGCCTGGGGCGTGCAAGGCAGCTCATTCAACAGCGCGATGGAGCGCCTGGGCGCGGCGCTGCCCACCGGCCTGCTGGACAACGAAGGCATTCACCACCACATTGAGCGGCTGTTTGCCCGCGAGGGTCGCAGCAACGACTTTCGCCAGCTGCGCAGCCGCCTCACCCTGGTCGCCACCGAGTTGGACACCGGCGAGGCCACGCCGTTTGGTCGCCCGGGTTGGGACCATGTGCCGATCTCGCGCGCGATCCAGGCCAGCGCGGCGCTGCCCGGGTTGTTCCCGCCGGTGAAGATCGACGGCAAGTACTACGTGGATGGCGCGCTGAAGAAAACCGTGCACGCCACGCAGGCGCTGGAAGAAGGGGTAGATCTGCTGATCTGTCTGAACCCGCTGGTGCCGTTTCACGCCAGCCCCGAGCGCTTTGGCAAGCGGCATATTCCGACGCTGGTCGAAGGCGGTTTCCCCGCCGTGATGAGCCAGACCTTCCGCTCCATGATCCACTCTCGGCTGGTAATGGGCTTCAAGCACTACGAGACCGATTACCCCAACACCGACATCGTGCTGATCGAGCCCGATCAACGCGACGCTGAGCTGTTCTTTGCCAACACCTTCAGCTACAGCCAGCGCCGCCAGATGGCTGAACACGCCTACCAGCAGACGCGTCAAACGCTGCGCGAGCGCTTGCCCACGCTGGCGCCCATGCTGGAGCGCCACGGCATCTCACTGGATCACACCGCGCTCAACGACCACCGCCGCCACCTGCTGGAGCCCCTGCCATCGCATCGCCAACGTCTCGCCACCCCGGCGGTCGAGCGGCTGAACGCCACGCTCGATGAATTGCAGCGGCACCTGCCCACCCTCAACCGGCAGGCGCACGCATGACCCGCAAAGCCCCGCGCCGCACCGCCGAGCGCATCCTTGAGGTGACGCTGGCGCTGTTCAACCGCTTTGGCGAGCCCAACGTGTCGACCACGCTGATCTCCGCCGAGCTCGGCATCAGCCCAGGCAACCTCTACTACCACTACCCGGCCAAAGACGAGCTGATCAACTCGCTCTTCGAGCGCTACGAGCGCGCGCTCAATGAGTTACTGCAAGCGGCCGATGGGGTACGCAATGTGGAAGACGCCTGGTTCTTTTTGCACTCGCAGTTCGAGATCATTTGGCAGTACCGCTTTCTCTACCGCGATCTCAACGACCTGTTGTCCAAAAACCGCTTGCTGGAGACTCGGTTTCAGGGCGTGCTCAAGAATAAGACGCGCGCGGTACGCACGCTGCTTTCGGGCATGAGTTTGAGCGGCGCGGTGGACATCGACTCGCGTGAAGTCGAGCCCACGGCCAACTGCATGGTGGTGGTGCTCACCTACTGGCTGAGCTTCGAGTACGTGCGCGACCCGCGCCATGCGCTGGAGCCCGAGAACGCCGAGGCCGCGCTGATGCGGGGCGCCCAGCATGTGCTCAATCTGCTCGCGCCCTACCTGGAAGCGGGCCAACGCGCGCACTTGGCGCAGATCACCGGCGCTTACCGAGCGTCAGACTGATCGGCAGACGGCGCCGTCACGCTGGTCGACGCATCAGACAGAGGCGAAGCCGAAAGCCCATCAACCGCCTGAAACATCGCTTGACGCGCCTGCGTGACGATCTGGGCGCGCCAAACATCGGTGTCAACATAAAACGCGTCGCGTATTTGCTGCTTGATCGCCTGGCGCTGATCGACTGGGGCCTCGGGGTGCAGGTGCAGCCAATGGTCGGCCCGCAGCGCCTGCATCACGTCCCACCAAGGCAGCGTGCCGTATTCCAGCGCAAGCAGCGCCGAGCTCGATGAGCCGTCGTAGATCGAGGTCACGGGCGTCTGTCCGCCACCGTCCCACCAGCGGCGCGAACGGGCCAGCGCGCTGGCGTCTTCGCGGCTGGCGTCTTCGCGGCTGGCAAAAATGCGCTCGCCCAGCCCGCTCGGGCCCAGGCTGGTGTGCAGGTCGATCCAGGCGATCTGGTGGGCGCTGCGGCCGCGTTGGCGCAGCACTTGGCGCAGCGTGGTGTTGCTCCAGGTCGGCTCGGTGCCACCAAAAAACAAACCGCTGGGAAACGCGTACTGGCCTTGGGACACCGCCGCTTGGCACGCTAGGGCGCCGTGCTCGGCCACATAGGCCTCGATGGCTGCGGCGTTCTGCGGCGTGGGGGCCATTCGGACGGCAGCAGCAGCGGGTGCACCTCGGCGTAGGCCACGTTCACCGGCAGCGGCTGTGAAAAATCCTGAAAGTTGCGGTTCAGGTCCACATTTTCCTGCGTCACGCGGCGCTCAAACGAGAAGCCGTGCGGGTTCAGTGCGTGGATGTACAGCACGGACACGCCCGCGCTTGTCGCGTGCTCGCGCCATTCGGCGTCGTGCGTGGCAAACACCTGCACGCCAGAGCCACAAAAGCCCTCCACCCCATGGCAGGCGCTGCTGACAATGAGCAAGCGCTCGGCATCCAGCGGGCCATCGAGTGCCACATCCATCGCCAGCGTTTCGCCATCGCGTCCTGGCAAGGGGTGGTTGTGGCTCTGGATCGCCATGCCAGCGGCGGCAGCGCCTTCGAGAAAGCGCACCCGGGCTTGGGCGTAGGAGGTAGAAAAAGCGTCGTTGGGCTGAATCATTTGAATCGTATAGATGGTGGATCAGGCAGCGACGCGCGGCTGGCTCAACCATTTTTCCACCAGGCGCACCCACACGGTGGCACCCAGCGGGATCAGGTCGTCGTTGAAGTCGTAACTCGGGTTGTGCAACATGCAGGGGCCTCCACCGTGGCCCATTTCGCGGTGATCGCCATCGCCATTGCCGATGAAGGCGTAGCAGCCCGGGCGCTCTTGCAGCATGTAGGCGAAGTCTTCGGCGCCCATGGTGGGCTCTTGCTCACGCACCTGCTCAGGGCCCACGATCTCGGCCAACACACCGCGCAGAAACGCGGTCTCGGCGGGGTGGTTGATGGTGGGTGGGTAGTTGCGCTTGAACTTGAACTCGCAGGTGGCGCCGAAGGCGGCAGCGGTGTGCTGGGCAATCTCGCCCATGCGGCACTCGATCAGGTCGAGCACCTCGTGGGTGAAGGTGCGCACCGTACCCTGAATTTCGCAGCGGTTGGGCACCACGTTGGTGGCCTCTCCCGTGTGGATCATGGTGACCGATATCACCGCAGCGTCGATCGGCTTCTTGTTGCGGGTGATGATGGTCTGGAACGCCTGCACCATCTGGCAGGCCACCGGCACCGGGTCGATGCCGTTGTGCGGCATGGCGGCGTGCGCACCCTTGCCCTGAATGACGATGTGAAACTCGTTGCTGGACGCCATCACCGGCCCGCTGCTGGCGGCAAAGCTACCCACCGACATGCCCGGCCAGTTGTGCACGCCGAACACAGCCTCCATGGGGAATTTCTCAAACAAGCCATCTTTGATCATCTCGCGCGCCCCGCCACCACCTTCTTCGGCCGGCTGGAAAATCAAATAGACGGTGCCGTCGAAATCGCGATGGCTGGCGAAATGCTGACCGGCGGCGAGCAGCATGGCGGTATGGCCGTCGTGGCCGCAGGCGTGCATCTTGCCGGCGTGCTGGCTGGCGTGCTCAAACGTGTTGTGCTCCTGCATGGGCAAGGCGTCCATGTCGGCGCGCAGGCCGATCGCGCGCCCACATTGGCCGCCATCGCGCCCATGCACGATGCCCACCACACCGGTGGTGCCCATGCCGCGGTGCACTTCAATGCCCCATTCGATCAACTTGCTGGCCACCACCTCGGCGGTGCGAACCTCTTGGTAGCACAGCTCGGGGTGTGCATGGATATCGCGGCGCACGGCGGCCATGCTGGCGGCTTGGGTGAGGATGGAATCGATCAGTTTCATGAGACCCTTTGCGTGCCGTGGCGGTGGCATCGAAAACAAAAATTCATGGTACCCAAGACCCGCAAGCAGCGCGGCTGCCCGGGCGACATCCCCATCACCAGCCGGGCAACCCGATCAAGCCCGTGATGGCCACCCGCCCAAACAACTCACTCCTTGCGCCGAATCACAGTGGCTCGCGTGGCATCGTCTTTGTACGCATAGGTGCGCTCGCCACCTCGCCAGGTGCCCAGCCACAGCATGTTGGCCGAGATGGCGTCGTGGTCGGTGGCGCTGAACGGCTTCTCATAGGTTGTGACCACCCCACGATAAGGCTGCTGTAGGTTCTCCAGAGCCCCTTTCAGGCGCTTTCCGGTGGTGTCGCCTTTGGTCAGAAAAATGGCGCGCAACAGCAGGTGCACCGAGTCGTAGGTTTGTGCGGCCGACATCATCGAGCCCATGGGGCGCTCTTTGGACAACTTGGCGTAGCCCCGCAGGAAGGCGCTGTTGCGCTCCATGAAGACGTTGGGCAACACGGTCTGCACCACATAAGCCCCCTCAACCGCACCCTGGGATGCTGCAAAGGCAGAGGCGTGCGACAGACCCCACGGGCCGTACTGCGGTACGTCCCAGCCTGCGGCAACTCGGCTGGCCGAGATCACGCCCTGCTCGGGTCCCACGGTCCAGCCGATGAGGGCGTCGGCACCGGAATCTTTGAGCAGCTTCATCTCGTCGCCCAGGGTCTTCACGCCCACTTTAAAACGGACAACGATGTGGGGCTTGAGGCCCACGGCCTGCAGGGCAGCTTCCAGGTCCTTCAAGCCGCCGTCCCCATAGCCGGTGGTGTCCACCAGCAAAGCCACCTTCTTCAGGCTTCGCTTGGCGATGTCGGCCACCAAGAACGCCGACTGCAGCTGATCGCGCGCTGAGGTTCGAAAGATGTAGCTCTCGGCCGCGGGGTACTTGGCGGTGATGGCGGTACCCGTGGCGCAGGGCACGATGAGCAAATGCTGGTTGCTCTGGAACACGTCGAGCGCCTTCATCGCCACCCCGGTGTTGCAGAAACCGACCGTGGCCACCACCTTCTCGGTTAGCACCAATTCTTCCGCGTGTTTGAGGCCCACGTCGTTGTTGGCTTGGTCGTCTCGAATCACCAGCTCCAGCGTGCGCCCGAGATAACCGCCCACGGCGTTGATCTCGTCCACTGCCACCTGCGCGCCCAACCGTGCGCTGTTGCCCATGTCAGACGACCCTCCCGTGAGCGGCAGGATCAGCCCCAACCGAATGGGCTTGAGGTCTGGCGCGACAGGCAAAGCGTTGGATGAAGCGGGCGCCTGGGCCCAGGCAGACGCCAACCCAGCGCAAAGGACAAGCGCCACCAGGCGGCGAACGAACAGAGGCATGAAAGATCTCCTGAGCCAAGGGATTCGAGTCCCCAAAATCAAAAAATGTTACAGCGCAAAGCTTGGCGGCGGCAATCGGGTCAAACGATCCCTCGCGTGCGGCATCCAAGACGCATTGGCGCCGCATGAAGTCGGATCGTTCAGCATGCGCGAGCGCCAGGCCGTCGTCTTTGCTGCCTCGAACCGGTCATACGACAGCCGCCCAGCGGATCAAAATGAACACAAAGGCCGCCACGCTGGCTCAGGAGCACTGGTGTGTTTTCAACACGGTCAGGCGTGATGGGTTGAGGGCAACCACACACCAGCGCGCGCATCAAATGTTGCAAGGGTGCAACGCGAGGACCGATCAGGAGCGGATGGGATCGCCCCGGCCAACTTGCCCCCTTGGGATAGGGCGTCATGGCGCTGCTTGCGAAGACTCCTGATATGCTGATTTCGACCCTGAGCAGGGCAGCGAAAGCACCCTGATGTCCCAACGACAAGGCCTTTTTTGGCCGCCTCTTTCCGATGATGAACACGACTGCGCTCACGATCCGCGGTGCCTGCCCGCACGACTGCCCCGACACCTGCGCCCTGCTCACCACGGTGCAAGACGGCGTGGCGATCCGCGTCCAGGGCAACCCCGAACACCGCCACACCGACGGCGCGTTGTGCACCAAGGTGTCGCGCTACACCGAGCGCAGCTACCACCCCGAGCGCATCTTGCAGCCGCTCAAACGCGTGGGGCCCAAAGGCAGCGGCCAGTTCGAGCCAGTGAGCTGGGACGATGCGCTGGAGGCGATCGCAGCGC
>JBLIJY010000087.1:0-8074 GCA_047636095.1 Hydrogenophaga sp.
CAGTGCAGGTGTTGCTGGTCGACGGGGAGAGTGCCGAGGCGGTGCTGACCCATGCGCGCGAACTGCCAGCCGGGCAGCGCCTGATCTGGGTCGGCGCCGACGCACCACCCCATGCCTGGCGCGTGCTGGAGCGCCCCATTGCCTGGTCGGACCTGTTGCACGATCTGGACGCGGTGTATGCCGCCCACCAAGTGGATTCGGGCTACCTCGATCTCGATATTTCCTCGCCGGCACCGCTGGGAGGCGATGCCCGGGAGAGCGAAATCGTCAAGCGGCGCGCTTTGCTGGTGGGGGTGGACGCAGCCGACGCCGAGGTGGTGCGTTCTGGTCTGGCCCGGGCCCAGGCGTCAGAGATCGATGCGGTCTTCAACACCGACCTGGCGGTGACCCTGATGGGCCGCAATGCCTACTGCTGCGCTGTGTTCAATCTCGATGAACATCAAGTGGATGCTTGGGCACTCGCGCGGTTGTTTCGAACCCGCTTTCCAAAGGCCAAGATTGTTGCCTTGAGCGCAACCGCCGGCCCGCTGGGCGACTGGTGGAACCGGCGCCGCGTGCGGCGCAACAGCCAGCAGGCGGGCGTGTCGGCTCTGCTCGCACGCCCGCTGCTGGCGCGCGATTTCACGCTCTGTATCGATCGGCTGTAGGCTGAGAAGCCGGCTGGCGCCGCGCCAGTTTCCAGGCGAAACGCGCAGGGTCCAGGGCCCGGATCAAATCGGCTTCAACCGTTGTTGCCGTGGATGTGGGTTCGTCGATCTGTTGCGCCAGCAGGTTGGCACAACAGTGCGCCAAGCTCAGGCCGCGCGAGCCCAGCGCGGTGAGCAGATAGAGCCCTGGGTGGCGCGGCGCATCCGCCAGTGGCAGCTTGCTGCGCCGAGCGCCTGCGCTGTGCATCCAGCTCTGCAAGGCCAACCCATCGGGCACCGCGCCCACCAGCGGCAGGCGATCCAGCGAAGCGCAGCGCACCTGCGCCCAGCCAAGCAGCCGACCAGCCGCTGCGTCGGCGCGCAGACGGTCTGCCGCAGCGGGGTGCATGGCCGCGAGGCTGCTCGCGTTGTCCTGGTGGGCCTGGTCGCTGATGGCGGTGTTGTCTTCCCCACGCGCGTAGGTCGATCCCATGGCCCAGATGCGCTCGGGCCATTCGGGCGGCAGGCCTGTGTCTTGGTAGGCGGGCACGAACACGCCAGCCTGGCGCATCGGTCGCGCGGCCAGCGGTGCGGTCTCCAGCCCCGCCAGCGTCATCTGGCCCTTGACCGGGCGCAGCGGCAGCTGGGCTTCGGTCATCTCGGGCCAGCTGTTTCGCAGCAGCGCTGCACTGGCATGGGCACAGGCCAGCACCACAACGGGCGCTTGCGCCAGCACACGCTGTTTGTCATCCAGCGCTTGCCAGCCATCGGATCCGCAGCGCAGTGATGTGACACGCTGGCTCCAGCGTGTTTCAAGGTCTGACAACGATTGCGCTTCATTCAACCAGGCCTGCACCAGCGCAGCAGGCCGCACCAAAGCGGCGGGCCAGCGGCCAGGGTCGTGATCCAGGTTGTCGACTTCGCAGGCTTGCCAGCCTTGCCCGGGCGCCACCAAGCGCTCCAACTCGCGCCGCGTGTCAGCCACGCCTAGCGCGCTCAGGCGCGACAGCGGGGTCGGCGCGCGGGTCACGTGGGGGCTGAGCATGCCAACCGGCAGGCTGGAAGCCGCCTGGGCCGGGCCGCTGGCCGCATCCACCAGAGTGATACGCCAGCCGCGCCGGGCCAGCGCAGCGCAGGTGGCCGCACCGGCCAGGCCCGCGCCAATGACCAGCGCGTGGCGGGTGTCTGCAAGAGGGGTCACAGCGTGGCGCGTGGGGCTATGAGTCGGATTCAACAAGCACCCGCGCGCGCTGGCGCTCAGTCCTGGGCGGGTGGTGGCACGTAGCCGACAGCGGCATCGGCACCTTCGCCAAAGAAGTGCTTTTCCATCTGGCGCGCCAGGTACTGGCGCGCGCGCGCATCGGCCAGGTTCAGGCGGTTCTCGTTGAGCAACATGGTCTGGTGCTTGAGCCAGTCGGCCCAGGCTTGCTTACTCACGCTCTCATAAATTCGCTTGCCGAGTTCGCCGGGGTAGGGCGGAAAGTCGAGGCCATCGGCTTCCTTGCCGAGCTTGATGCAGTTGACGGTACGTGCCATGGGGTGTCCTTCTCGAGGTGCGTTAGCGGCGGGTGCCGGGGTGGCCAAATTGTGCCCGCTTCAGGAAACCCTTTTGCCGATTGGTGTTCCAATGCGACTCGGCTGTGTTTCAGCGCGCCTGACCCCCGCTAATTTCTGATTTCCATGCATCTCTTTTCCCATTCCCGCCGCTGGCTTGCGCTGGTTGCCATCGGTTGTACCGGCCTGCTGGCCTATGGTCTGTATTTGCAACATGCGGTGGGCCTGGAGCCTTGCCCGATGTGCATCGTGCAGCGTTATGCCCTAGTCTGTGTCGCCTTGCTCAGCGCCCTGGCTGCGGCGTTTCCTCTGGGCATGCTGCGCTGGGCCACGGCCGCCGCAGTGGCCTTGATGGCAGGGTTCGGCGCCTTCGTGGCGGCGCGCCAGAGCTGGTTGCAGTGGTACCCGCCCGAGGTGCTGTCTTGTGGGCGAGACTTCTACGGAATGATCGAATCGTTCCCCTTGAAACGGGCGGTCCCGATGATCTTCAAAGGCAGCGGTGACTGCTCCAAGGTGGACTGGACTTTTCTTGGGCTAAGCATTGCCAACTGGTCGTTTGTGAGCTTTGTAGCGGTGCTTGTCCTCGCTGGGCTGCTGTGGTGGCAGCGGCCGGCGCGTTAAAGCCAATGGCAAAGAAGAAAGCTGGCCGAGGGCGGCTTTCCTTTTGAAGCACCGGGCTGGGGCTGGCCGAACCCATCAGAGGATCGCGCCGCCCGGGTGTTCGCCCACCTCGCACACCACGTTGGCGCGCCCGACGATCAGCGCGTCCAACTCACCGATGTTGTGGGTGTCTTTGTTGGTGTGGCGCAGCCTGTGCAGCAGGTAGCGCATGGCGTTCAAGCGCGCGCGTTTCTTGCAATCGCTTTTGATCACGATCCAGGGCGTATCGGTGGTGTCGGTCTCGAAAAACATCGCCTCTTTGGCTTTCGTGTGGTTGTTCCATTTGTCCAGCGAGGCCACGTCGATCGGGCTCAGCTTCCACTGTTTGAGCGGATGCGCCTCACGCTCTTTGAAACGCCGACGCTGTTCCTGTCGGCTGACCGAAAACCAGAACTTGATGAGGTGCACGTCGCTGCGCACCAGTTGACGCTCGAACTGTGGTGCCTGGCGCATTAACTCCTGGTATTCCTCGTCAGAGCAAAAACCCATCACCTGCTCCACCCCGGCGCGGTTGTACCAGCTGCGGTTGAACAGCACGATCTCGCCTGCGGTGGGCAGGTGCTGCACACAGCGTTGGAAATACCAATGGCCGCGCTCCACCTCGCTGGGTTTTTCCAGCGCCACCACGCGCGCACCGCGTGGGTTGAGGTGTTCCACGACACGCTTGACGGTACCGCCCTTGCCGGCGGCGTCGCGGCCTTCGAAAAGGATCACGATGCGCTGCCCGGTTTTTTTGGCCCAGGCTTGCAACTTGAGAAACTCCACCTGCAGTTGGTACTTCTGGCTTCCGTAGGTGCGGCGCGAGAGCAGATTTTTGCAGGGACAGACGCCGCTGCGCCAGTTGGCGGCGAGCTCTTCGTTGGGATCGGCCCGGTTGACGGGGGCACGCTGGCTGGCCTCGGCTTGCCCTTTGAGCAACTGGCGGATCGCCTTGGCATCGTCGGGAGCAGCGCCTTCCAGGACAGCGCGCAGCGACGCAGCTTTTTATACTGGGCTTGTCTCAGGCTGTTGCAGGATGTCGTTGACAAGCGCCAGCTGCGCGTTCTGACGCGCTGCCACCACCGCTTTGACCGTGTTCTTTCGGATGCGCCGGGGGCGCGTGCTGCCGGCCGTGTCGCCGGCGGAGACGCGGCGGGGCTTGTCGGCGAGCGCTTGGGTGGTGTCCGGCGAGTGGGTGGTCACGGCCTTGGCGGGTAGCTTGGCGCTAGCGGCTATGTTGCGCGCGCGCGACCCGCAGCCTGGCCTTTGCTGGCTGACTTGGCCGCTGTGCCGGTGGTGGCGGTTGGCGCGGCGCTGGATGGGCGAAGGATGCGTTCGGGCATGGCCATGAATTGAAAATTCGGCCAGTTCAATGGATCAACTGATCAGTATGTTCCCGCGGTCAGCCTGCTTTTTGACATAGGTCAAACCGTGCTGATCTGTCCCGTCTGTGGCCCCTGCTTCGACCCGAGTCACGGCAGTTTTTTCACCAGCACCAAACTCTTGCGGTCCCAGTTGTATTTGCGCTTGCGGGCCTCGGGCAGCCAGTCGGCACCGACCTGAACAAAGCCGCGCTTGAGAAACCAGTGCAGGGTGCGGGTGGTGAGCACGAAGATGCTTTGCAGCCCCTGTGCCCGCGCCCGCGCCTCGATGCGCTTGAGCAGCCGCTCGCCGTCGCCCTGGCTCTGGGTGTCGGGCAGCACGGTGAGCGCGGCCATCTCGCCGGTGCGCTCCTCGGGGTAAGGGTAGAGCGCGGCGCAGCCGAAGATCACGCCATCGTGTTCGATGATGGTGTAGAGGCCCGCGTCGCGTTCGATCTCGGTGCGGTCGCGCTTGACCAGCGTGCCGTCTTTCTCAAACGGCTCGATCACGGTCAGGATGCCGCTCACATCGTCGATGCTGGCCTCGCGCAAGCTCTCCAATTTCTCGTCCACCACCATGGTGCCGATGCCGTCGTGCACGTAGATCTCCAGCAGCAGCGAGCCGTCCAGCGCAAACGGGATGATGTGGCTGCGCTCCACGCCGCCCTCGCAGGCGCGAATGCAATGCCTCAGATAGAAAGCGGGATCGGTGGGTTGGGTGGCCGCGGGCAGGCTGGCCACCAGGCGCTTGGCGTCGGCCAGTGGCAGCTCGGTGTCGATCTCGCTCGTCGAGTCGCTGGCGTCGACGCGGATGCCCGGTACCTCGGTGAGAAAGATCAGTTTGTCGCTTTGCAGGGCGGTGGCCACCGAGGTGGCCACGTCTTCCATGCCCAGGTTGAAGGCCTCGCCGGTGGGGGAAAAGCCAAACGGCGAGATCAGCACCAGCGCGCCCATGTCCAGCGAACGCTGGATGCCGTCGGTGTCGACCTTGCGCACCAGGCCGGAGTGAATGAAGTCGACCCCGTCGATCAGGCCCACCGGTCGCGCGGTGATGAAATTGCCCGAGATCACCCGCACCCGGGCGCCCGCCATCGGCGTATTGGGCAGGCCTTGGCTGAAGGCGGCCTCAATCTCGTAGCGCAACTGGCCAGCGGCTTCCTGCGCGCAGTCCAGCGCCACCGAGTCGGTGATGCGCACGCCGTGCGAGGTTTTGGCCTCGTGGCCGCGCAAGCTGAGCTGCTCGTTGACCTGCGGGCGAAAGCCATGCACCAGCACGATTTTCACGCCCATCGCCTGGATCATCGCGATGTCTTGCGCGATCGAGGCCAGCTTGCCCGCCGCAATGCCTTCGCCGGTCAGTCCGATCACGAAGACCTGGTCGCGGAATTTGTGGATGTAAGGCGCGACCGAGCGGAACCAGGGCACGAAAGTGAAATTGAAGACGGTGGACATGGTGGACAGTCAAAGAGCGGATGGGGCCGGCAGCAGATGCAGCAATTGTTGGCTGGGCAGCAGTCGCTTGAAGTCGCGGTCGAAAGTCACCAGCACTTGCTGGTGACGCAGCACCGCTGCCGCGATCCAGGCGTCGGGAATCCGGTTGCTCGCGAGTTGGTGGTCAAGGCAGAGCTGGCGCATCCGCGGCCATTCCCCTTCCATTGGCAACAGGCGCACGCCGGGCTGGTTCAGCATGGCGTCCAGAAAGGCCAGAGCTTGCGGTGTGGGCGTGGGTTTGAAAAAAACCTTGGGGTGCGTGACCAGCCGCAGATAGCTGGCGATCACCGTGCCCAGCAAGCCCATTTCGGCCTGGGGGCTGCACTGGGACAAAGCCGTGTTGAGCCAGTTGAGCGCGACCGCGTGGTGTGGATGGTCGCTGCGGGATGCCGCCACCAGCACGTTGACATCGGGCGTCATTCGTCGCCTGCTGCGCGCAGAAGCGACTGGTTGCTGCTGGGGTCGATGTGCGGATGCAGACCACCCGTGCCGGCAAATACCGGTAGCCGTGGTGGCTGTCGCGGCGCATCCACTGGCGATGGCTGACTTTGCGCATAACTGGCCAAAAACTCGCGAACCTTGGCGCTCACCGAAGTGCCCTCCTGGATGGCGCGCACCCGCGCCTGGCGCACGATGGCCTCGTCGATGGCAATGGTCAGATTGGTCATGGCATCCTCGCTGGCTGTGGAATACGGGAACACGTGTAGCACGTGAACCGGTGACGGCGATAATAGCGCCGTGAAAGAACCTGTCAAATCCACCTCCGCGCCGCGTGCGCCAGCGCCTCACCCGGCGCCTGCCTTGCGCATTGAATTTCCCGAATCGCTGCCGGTCTCTGCCCGGCGCGCGGAAATCGAAGCGGCGATGCGCGCGCACCAAGTGGTCATCGTCTGCGGCGAGACCGGATCTGGCAAGACCACCCAAATTCCGAAGATCGCGCTGACCATGGGGCGCGGTCGGCTGAACGCGAAACCGGGGCAGCGCGGGCAGCTCATTGGCCACACCCAGCCGCGCCGCATCGCCGCCAGCTCGGTGGCCAAGCGCATCGCCGAGGAACTCAACACGCCGCTGGGCGATGTGGTGGGTTTCAAAGTGCGGTTCCAGGACCGGCTGTCCAAGGACGCGTCGGTCAAGCTCATGACCGACGGCATTTTGCTGGCCGAGACCCAGACCGACCCGGATCTGCGCGCCTACGACACCATCATCATCGACGAGGCGCACGAGCGCAGCTTGAACATCGATTTCCTGCTCGGCTACCTGCGCCAGCTGCTGCCGCGTCGGCCCGATCTCAAGGTGGTGGTGACCTCGGCCACCATTGATGCCGATCGGTTTGCGCGCTACTTCGCGTCCAAAAACGGCCCGGCGCCGGTGCTGATGGTCTCAGGCCGAACCTTTCCGGTCGAGGTGCGCTACCGGCCCTTCGAGGAGAGCCGTGAATACGACCTGAACAGCGCGATTGCCGATGGCGTGGACGAACTCTGGCGATCCCACCACGGCGGTGACATCCTGATTTTCCTGCCTGGGGAGCGTGAGATCCGCGAAGCCACCGACCACCTGCGCAAGCACCTGAGCCATCAGCCCACTCTGCGCGACGCCGAGGTGTTGCCGCTGTTTGCGCGTCTCTCGCCAGCCGAGCAAGACCGCATTTTCCAGCACCACTCGGGGCGGCGCATTGTGCTGGCGACCAATGTGGCCGAGACATCGCTCACCGTGCCGGGCATTCGCAACGTGATTGACGCCGGCACGGCGCGGGTCAAGCGCTACAGCTTCCGGCAGAAGGTCGAGCAGCTGATGGTCGAGCCGATCAGCCAGGCCGCAGCCAATCAGCGCGCTGGTCGCTGCGGTCGGGTAGCCGATGGCATTTGTATCCGGCTCTATGACGAAGCCAGTTTTCAATCCCGCCCCGCCTTCACCGATCCCGAGATCCTGCGCAGCTCGCTCGCCGGCGTGATTCTGCGCATGAAGGCGCTGCGCCTGGGCGCGGTGGAAGACTTTGCGTTCATCGAATCACCGCAAAAACGCGCCATCGTCGATGGCTACCAGTTGCTCAACGAGCTGGGCGCGGTGGACGACAACAACGAACTGACGCGCATCGGGGAGACGCTGTCGCGTTTGCCGCTGGACCCGAAGGTGGGCCGCATGCTGCTGGAAGCGCAGCAGCGCGGTGCGCTCGACGAGGTGCTGGTGATTGCCTCGGCGCTCAGCGTGCAAGACGTGCGCGACCGCCCGCTGGACAAACAAGCCCAGGCCGACCAGGCACACGCCAAGTTCGACGACGAAAAGAGTGAATTCGTCGGCACGCTCAAGTTGTGGAAGTGGCTGGAGAGCAGCAAAGGCGGGCACGGCGATCACAAGCTCAGCCACCGCCAGTTCGAAGGCGTCTTGCGCGAGAACTTCATCAAC
>JBLIJY010000088.1:0-8023 GCA_047636095.1 Hydrogenophaga sp.
AGCCATTGCCCTCAGCGAAGGCCTGGATCGCGTGACCGATGTCGCCCAGGCGCACGCCAGGTTTGACCATCACGAGGCCCTTCCACATGGCGTCGAACGTCACCTGCGAGAGGCGCCGCGCCTGCACGCTGCAAGCCGCTTCGCCGCCGATCAGGTACATGCGGCTGTTGTCGCCGTACCAGCCCTCTGGCGTGATCACGGTGACATCCACGTTCATGATGTCGCCCTTCTTGAGCGGCTTGTCGTTGGGAATGCCGTGGCAGATCACCTGGTTGACCGAGGTGCACAGGTGGGCCGGGTAGGGCGGGTAGCCGCTGGGCTGGTAGCCAATGGTGGCCGAGCGTGTGCCCTGCGTTTTCATGTGTTCGGCCGATAACCGGTCGATCTCCAGCGTGGTGATGCCGGGTTGGATGTGGGGCGTGAGGAAGTCCAGAACCTCGGATGCCAGGCGGCAGGCCTCGCGCATGCCGCTGATACCGGCCTCGTCTTTGTAGGTGATGCTCATAGCCTGGAATTATCCCATTGGGGGCGTCTCAGAGCCGTTTGCAGGGTGGATGGGAATCGCAAGGCCATTGGCGTGCCCACCTAAAATGACGGGTTTCCACCCCGCCTGATGGCGCTTCGTCTCAAGGCCCTTCACCGTGACCCTGCATCTGCGTTTTATCGAGGGCGGCAACGCGCTCAGCGATTTCAAAGTCGCGCAACTGCTGCCCCGTCTGACAGAGCTGTCCGACAACAAAATCACGGGCCTCACAGCCCGCTTCATTCACTTGGCCAGCTTTGATGCCGAGCCCGACACCAAGACCCTGGAGCGGCTCGGCCAGTTGTTGACCTACGGTGAACCGGCGGTGGCTGCGCACGCGGCGGCAGTCAAAGCCGGCGCAGCCGCGCTGTGGGCGATGCCGCGCCTGGGCACGGTCTCGCCCTGGGCGTCCAAAGCCACCGACATCGCGCACAACTGTGGCCTGGCGCTGCACCGGGTGGAGCGGCTGGTGGAATACCGCATCGTCCTCAAAACGGGCTTGCTGACCAAGCCCACGCTCAAGCCGGGCCAATTGCGCGCAGTGGCCGATGTGCTGCACGACCGCATGACCGAGACCGTCACCACCGAGCGCGCCCAGGCCGAGGCGCTGTTCACCGAGCTGCACCCGGCGGCGATGGAGCATGTGGATGTGCTGGCCGGTGGCCGTGCGGCTCTGGAGAAGGCCAACAAAGCCTGGGGCCTGGCCTTGGCTGAGGACGAGATCGACTACTTGGTGGACGCCTTCACCGGCTTGCAGCGCAACCCGACCGACGTGGAGCTGATGATGTTTGCGCAGGCCAACAGCGAGCATTGTCGCCACAAGATCTTCAACGCCCAATTCACCATCGACGGTGCGCTGCAAGAAAAAAGCCTGTTCGGCATGATCCGCCACACGCACCAGACAGCGCCACAGCACACCATCGTCGCGTATTCGGACAACGCCTCCATCATGGAAGGCAGCGCGGTTGAGCGCTTCGTGGCACGCGCCGGACAGGGCAACACGTCCGCCTCGCCCAGCTACACCGCCGAGCCCGCCACACACCACATCTTGATGAAGGTGGAAACCCACAACCACCCGACTGCGATTTCGCCGTTCCCGGGTGCTTCCACCGGCGCCGGCGGGGAAATCCGCGATGAAGGCGCGACCGGCCGCGGCTCCAAGCCCAAGGCGGGCCTGACCGGCTTCACCGTCTCCAAACTCTGGGGCGGCATGAGCGACCAGCCGGGCGGCAAGCCCGAGCACATCGCCAGCCCGCTGCAAATCATGACGGAAGGCCCGCTGGGCGGCGCCGCCTTCAACAACGAGTTCGGCCGGCCCAACCTGCTGGGCTACTTCCGCGAGTACGAACAGGCTGTGGCCGGTGTGCTGCGCGGCTATCACAAGCCCATCATGATCGCGGGCGGTCTGGGCGTGATCGACTCGACGCAGACCCACAAAGTCGATTTCCCCGCCGGCTCGCTGCTGATCCAGCTCGGTGGCCCAGGCATGAAGATCGGCATGGGCGGCAGCGCGGCCAGCTCCATGGCCAGCGGCACCAACGCCGCTTCGCTCGACTTCGATTCCGTGCAACGCGGCAACCCCGAGATCGAGCGGCGCGCGCAAGAGGTCATCAACCACTGCTGGGCGCAAGGCGAGAAAAACCCGATTCTGTTCATTCACGACGTGGGCGCGGGCGGCTTGTCCAACGCTTTCCCGGAACTGGTGAACGACGCGGGGCGTGGTGCGCGTTTCGATCTGCGCGCTGTGCCGCTGGAAGAAAGCGGTCTGTCGCCCAAAGAAATCTGGTGCAACGAAAGCCAGGAGCGCTATGTGTTGGCGATCGCACCCGAATCGCTGGCGCAGTTCCAGGCGTTTTGCGGGCGCGAGCGCTGCCCATTTGCGGTGGTGGGCGTGGCGACCGAGGAGCGGCACCTGTTTGTGGGCAACGAAGACGCCGTGCGCCGCGCCGGGCCGCTCCAAGCCAGTACAGCCCCCTCGGGGGGCAGCGAACCAGACGAAGTGGGAAGCGTAGGGGTTGCTGTCAACATGCCCATGGATGTTTTGCTGGGCAAGCCGCCCAAGATGCACCGCGATGTCAAAACCGTGGAGCGCCAAGCCGTCCCGATGGATTTGAACGAGGTCGATCTCCAAAAGGCTGTGATCGACGTGCTCAGTCACCCCACGGTGGCCTCCAAGCGGTTTCTCATCACCATTGGCGACCGCACCGTGGGCGGCCTCAGCCACCGCGACCAGATGGTGGGTCCGTGGCAGGTGCCAGTGGCCGACTGCGCGGTGACGCTGGCCGACTTCAGCGGTTTTGCGGGCGAGGCCATGAGCATGGGCGAGCGCACGCCGCTGGCGGCGCTGAACGCGCCGGCCTCGGGCCGCATGGCGGTGGCTGAAGCCATCACCAACCTGCTGGCCGCGCCCATCGAGCTCTCGCGCGTGAAGCTCAGCGCCAACTGGATGGCCGCCTGCGGCGAACCGGGCGAAGACGCCGCGCTCTATGAAACCGTGAAGGCCGTGGGCATGGAACTGTGCCCGGCGCTGGGCATTTCCATTCCCGTGGGCAAAGACAGTTTGTCGATGCGCACGCAATGGGCCGATGGCGACGATCAGCACAAAGTGACCTCCCCCGTGAGCCTGATCGTGACCGCGTTCGCCACGCTGGCTGACGTGCGGCGCACGCTCACACCACAGCTCAACACCTTGGTGGATGACACCACGCTGGTGCTGATCGACCTGGGGCGGGGCCGTCACCGCCTGGCCGGCAGCGTGCTGGGCCAGACGCTGAACCAGCCCGGCTGCCCTGTGGCGGACGGTGTGCCCGACCTCGACGACGCACAAGACCTGGTGCGCCTGGTCAACGCGATCAACGCGTTGCGCGCCAAAGGACAGATCCTCGCTTACCACGACCGCAGCGACGGCGGCTTGCTCGCCACGGTGGCCGAAATGGCGTTTGCGGGCCATGTCGGTGTGGCGATCAATGTCGATCTGCTGGTGACCGAGGGCGACGGTATTTCAGACAGCCGCGCCGACTACGGGGACGCCAAGAACTGGAGCAAACAGGTCGGCGCGCGGCGCGAAGAGCTCACGCTGAAAGCCTTGTTCAGTGAAGAGCTGGGCGTTGTGATCCAGGTGGCGACAGTCGAGCGCAACGCGGTGATGCAAACCCTGCGCGAGCATGGCCTGTCCAAACACAGCCACTTCATCGGTAAGACCCGCCCGCTCAGCTCCAAGATCGACGCCGGCAAGGGCGAGCTGCAGGTCTGGCGCGATGCCAAGGCCGTCTTCAGCGCCAAACTGTTCGACATGCACCAGGTGTGGGACAACGTGAGCTGGAAGATCAACCAGCAGCGCGACAACCCGGCCTGCGCCGACGCCGAGCACGCAACGGCCGGCTTGCTCGAAGACCCAGGCCTGCATGTGGCGCTGAGCTTCGACTCAGCAGAGGACGTGGCCGCGCCGTTCCTGAACCTGAGCCGCCCGAAAGTTGCCATCTTGCGCGAACAGGGCGTGAATTCGCATGTGGAGATGGCCTACGCCTTCACCCAAGCCGGGTTCGAGGCGGTCGACGTGCACATGACGGATCTGCCCATGGGCCGCGCCCACCTGAACCAGTTCCAGGGTGTGGTGGCCTGTGGCGGCTTCAGCTACGGCGACACGCTGGGCGCGGGCATCGGCTGGGCACGCAGCATCACCTTCAACGAGGTGCTGGCCGACCAATTCCGCGATTTTTTTGCGCGCCCCAACAGCTTCGGCCTGGGCGTGTGCAACGGTTGTCAGATGTTTGCCGAACTGGCCGACATCATCCCTGGCGCCGAAGCCTGGCCGCGCTTCACCACCAACCAGAGCGAGCGCTTCGAGGCCCGACTCTCGATGGTCGAAGTGCTGGAATCGCCCAGCCTGTTTCTGCAAGGCATGGCGGGCAGCCGCCTGCCGATTGCCGTGGCGCATGGCGAGGGCTATGCCAATTTCAAGTACCGCGGCGACTCGGCCAAGGCCATCGCGGCCATGCGCTTCGTCGACAACGTAGGCCAGGCCACCGAGCAGTACCCGTTCAACCCCAACGGCAGCCCGGGTGGCCTGACCGCCGTCACCACGCTGGACGGCCGTTTCACCGCCCTCATGCCGCACCCCGAGCGGGTCTTTCGCAACATCCAGATGAGCTGGACCAGCGGCGACCCAAGCGAGTTAAGCCCTTGGATGCGGATCTGGCGCAACGCGCGGCGCTGGGTGGGGTGAGTGGTCCGCACCATGGCCGCTTCCAGCTTGCTTCTCCTGATCGACGACATCGCCTCGCTGCTCGACGACGTGGCCGCGATGACCAAAATCGCTGCGCGCCAGGGCGCAGCTGCGGCCGATGACGTGGCCACCATGACGCAGTTGGCGGTCAAAAAAACCGCTGGCGTGCTGGGCGACGACCTCGCGCTCAACGCCCAGCAGGTCACGGGTGTGAAGGCCGATCGCGAGCTGCCGGTGGTGTGGGCGGTGGCGAAGGGTTCGCTGCTGAACAAGGCGATTTTGGTGCCAGCCGCGCTGGGCATCAGCGCGGTGGCGCCTTGGGCCATCACACCGCTGCTCATGCTCGGCGGGCTGTTTCTCTGTTTCGAAGGCGCCGAGAAGTTGCTGCACGCTTTTTTCCACAGCAAAGAGAAAGACGCCAGCCAACGCGACGCACGGCTGCAAGCCCTGGCCGACGAGCAGGTGGACGTGGTGGCGCTGGAAAAGGACAAAGTCAAGGGCGCGATCCGCACCGACTTCATCCTCTCGGCCGAGATCATTGTCATCACGCTCGGTACCGTGGCCGCCGCCAGCATCGAGCGCCAGCTCGCGGTGCTGGTGGGCATTTCCCTGCTGATGACGGTGGGCGTCTACGGCCTGGTCGCTGGCATCGTGAAGCTCGACGACGCTGGCCTGTACCTGAGCCAGCGCACCGCCGCCTGGCAGCAGGCGCTGGGTGGCGTCATCCTGAAAGCGGCACCGCTGTTGATGAAGACGCTGTCGGTGGTGGGCACAGCGGCGATGTTTCTGGTGGGCGGCGGGATTCTGGTGCATGGTGTGCCGGCGGTTGGGCACGCGATCGATCGGTTCACCCAAGACCTTGGCTGGATCGGTGTGGTGCTCAACAGCGGCGCGGGCGCTCTGGCTGGCTTGCTGGCTGGTTCGGTGGTGGTGGGGCTGGTGCAGGGCGTCAAGCGCTTGCGGGGCAAAGACACCACCGCAGCAACTTGAATCTCGCCCGCGGCGCGGTCTCCCTGATCTCCGCCGTTGGGATGCTGGGTGGGCTAAAGTGATTCGCCATGACGCCCCAGCCCAAGCCCCCAGAACACCAGCCAGAGCATTGGCTCACCGACACTGACACCGCACCGGTTGCCGTCCTCAACATCCCCGGGCTGCTGTCCCGTCCCCGCGTGTTCGACATCGATGCCACCCTGATCGTGGAGGTGCCAGATGCACCACAAGGCGCCTGGTTCGAACTCACCGTGGAACTTGACGGCCAACGCCAGTGGAGTCGCCGCATTCCAGCCCATAACCCCGGTCAGACCGACGGGCTGGATTACCACCAGCGGGTGCGGCTGGAAGTGGCGCAGGGCATTCGCATCCGAGCGGTGGTGGCGGTGAAAGGGGTGCGCATACAGCGACTGTGGGTGGAGGCTCGCGAGGAACTGTGACTACAAAGCGCAGACTGTGCGCGGCTCCTGTGGCCTCACCGTCAAGGTTGAAAAGGCGTTGCCTTTGTGCCAGGCAGGCAGCGGCCTATCGGACCAGCGGCCGCACGGTGGTGAAGCCGCCGTCCACCGCGATCACCTGACCGGTGATGCGCGAGGCCTGCTCAGACAACAGCCAGGCCATGGTGTCTGCCACTTGCGAAGCGGTTTGCAGACCGCCCAGCGGGTATTGTTTGCCCGCCCCTTCGCGCATGGCGTCGGCGCGCAGCATGTTGGCGGTCATGGGGGTGTCGGTCATGCCGGGCGCCACCACGTTGATGCGCAGGCCCAGCGGCGCGTAGGTGGCCGCAGCGCTGCGCGCCAGCGCTTCGATGCCGCCTTTGGCGGCTGCAATCGCTTCGTGGTTGGCCACGCCCACGCGCGCCACCACGCTGGACACCAGCACCGCAGCGCCGGGCTGTTTGGCTTCGCGCAAAGCCTCGATCCAGGCCTGCAACATGTAGAGGGCACTGTCGAGGTTGATGCGCAACACCTCCCGAATCTGTGCGGCGCTGCTGCGGTGCAGGGGTGCAATCAGCGTGCTGCCCACGCAGTGGGCCAACAGGCTGGGCGCGCACCCGAGCTGATCCTTGCAGGCGGCAACGGCTGCTGCGGCGCCTTCGGGGGTGGTGCTGTCGGCGACGATGTGGGCGTCGGCAGAGACCGTGGCCAATGCCTCGGCATCTCGCCCGACGGCCGCCACGCGGTGACCGCTGGCACGCAGCTGCGCAACCACCTCGCGTCCGATCCCGCCTCGAGCGCCGGTGACGAGGGCAATGCTTTTGGTCGATGTGGTGTCGTTCATCTGTGGTGCTCGAATGGGTTGGGGTTTGCGGGAATGATGGTGTCGAACAGAGGGCCCGCCGAGCCGCTGGCTGCCAGCGCCGCCAAGCCCGGCAGATCGTTCAGCGTCTTCATGCCGCGCGTGGTGCGGTTCCACCAGGTGGAGAAGGAACGGCAGTGCAGGTTGACATCGGGAAACAGCGCTTGCAGCCTACGCTGCTTTACCTGAGGTGGCAACAGCGCGCTGAGGTGAGGGTCGGCCAGGGTTTGCACCGAGCGCGCGCTGGCCAGTGCCTTGGTGAGTGTTGCGCGGTTGGCGTGCCACTGCAGCGGTGTGAGCGCGGCCATGCGCTCGCTCGCGAAGGCCCAGCGCGCACCACTCCAGGGCCGGGCGCTGTGGTACTCGGCCAGCCACAACCCCACCCGAATGGTGTCTGCTGGCAGGTTGGTCGGTGGTTCGCCCAGGGCCCAGGGGTGCACCAGCCAGACATCGCGACCCGCCACATCAGCAGCTTGGGGGATGGTTGCGGTGGGTGTCGATGCTGGCGGGGTCGATGACACTGCAGGTTCTTCCACACCCGCGCCCTGCGGCGTGGTTTTCACCGAGCGGCTGCTGCGCGCCATCGCGTCCAGCTGCTCGTAGCTGCAATCGACGATGGAGCCCGCGCTGTGCCAGGCGGGCGGGGCGTAGCGGGCCACGTTGTCGGCGTTGAACAGATAGGGTTTGCTGCTGCCGGTGCCCGCCACCCACTGCCAGCTCAGGTGGTTGCTCGCCAGGTCGCCGTCCAGCAGGTGCGCCAACATCCAGTCGGCGCCGGTGCGCCAATGCACCTTGCGCAGATGCACCACGTAGCTGGCCAGCCACATGCGTGCGTGGTTATGCAGGTAGCCGGTGGCGTACAGGGTGCGCACCGCCATGTCGATGGCGGGCACGCCAGTGCGTGCCTGGCGAATGTCGGCCGGCAGCTCGCTGGCGTAGGCGCTTTCAGGCAGCAGGCCTTCGTGCAGGGACTCCAGAATGCCATC
>JBLIJY010000089.1:0-7990 GCA_047636095.1 Hydrogenophaga sp.
GCGCGCAGCGCGAGCACGGTGAAATCGGCCGTCCAGTCCATGAAAACGGGCAGCAGGAAATCGCCAAAAGGCACAGCGAAAAACAGGAAGCCCAACGGAAACGCCATGGCGCGGGCCAGCTGCCAGCCCAGCACGGCGGGCACCGCCAGCACCAGCAGCGCGACCAGCGCGAACTGGGTGACCGAGTTCACCGCCACCAGGTCGCCGGCCAGCCACAGCCCCGCGGCACCCAGCATCAACAGCCAGGCCAGCGGCGCGGGCTGGGGTGCGAGCGCGGCCAGGCGATGGCGAATGCGCCAGATCAGCCACAGCGAGATCAGCGGCACCACAAAGCCGTGGGCGTAGGTGTCCGAGCGCGACCAGATCGCGACCATGCCGGCAGCGGTCTGGTGGTACAGGCCCAGGATGGCGAGCAGCAGCACCAGCAGAAAGCCCAGCACCTGCGGCCAGCGCCCGGAACGAACAAACGTTTCAGGCATGGGCCACTCCGGTGTTGGCTGCGGGCCAGGAGGTTCGCAGCGTGTTGGTTTGCAGGGTGAGAAAGCGATCGAGTCCCGCCAGATGGGCCTGCCAGCTGAAGCCCCGCAACACGTGTTGGCGGGCGCGATCGCCCAGCGCGCGGCTGGCTGGTGGATCGCTGAGGAGCGTGTGCAGCGCTGCCACAAAATCGCTCGGTGTTTCTGCGCGCAGCAGGCCTTGGGAAGCGTTGGCACCAATCGCCTCAGCGCAGGCATTCACCGTGATCACCGGCTGCGCCATGGCCATGGCTTCCAGGATCTTGTTCTGAATGCCGCGCGCCACCCGCAGTGGCGCCACCACCGCAGCCGCGTGCTGCAAATACGGCCGCACGTCGGGCACGGTGCCGGTGACCACCACGTCGGGCGCGGCCAGGGAGCGCACGGCGGCCGATGGGCTGCGGCCCACGATGTGAAAGCGCGCCTGCGGCCAGCGCGCGCGCAGGGCGGGCAGCATGTCTTGCGCGAACCAGGCCACGCCATCGATGTTGGGCCAGTAGTCCATGGCGCCGGTGAAGACGATGGGCAACTCGTGAGCCGCAAACGGTGAGGCTTGCGCTGGGTCGGGCTGGAAAAACTCGGCATCGACGCCGTTGCACAGCGGCTGCACCCTGCCCTGGCATTCGGGCGCCTGGCTCAGGAACAGCGCCACTTCGTTGGGCGTGACAAAGAACGACTGGCGGGCCTGCGCGGCCACGCGGCGCTCAAAAGCCAGCAACTCACGGCCTTCGCGCCGGTACAGCGAGGACAGCGGCCAGTGGTGATCGGGTGCGTACTGGGTCCATTTGGCGGAGTCGACATCGACAAAGTCCACCAGCATGGGCACGGCGGGCAGCAGCGACTGCGCAAACGGCGCCATGGAAGACGAGAACACCACGCTGGCTTGCAGCGGGTGCTGCGCGGCGATGTCTTGCACCCAGCGCTGCAGAGCGGCACTGCGGTAATAGCTGAGCGTGAGCGGCTCGCCGCGGAGCAGACCGCGCAGGCTGGCGATCTTGGCGTGGCGCGGCTGGATGCGCTGCACATGCAGATCGGGACACAGCGCGCGCAGGGTCGGCAGGTGCTGCTCGTCATCGGGGTCGTCGATGAAGGTGCCGAGGAACACGCGGTGGGTCTGCAGCAGGTGCTTGAGCAGGTGAAACGAGCGCACCTTGTCGCCCTTGTTGGGCGGGTATGGCAAGCGGTGCACCAGCAGCAGCAGATTGGGTTTGGCCATCGTCTGCCCCTAGCCCAGGTTGCGCACAATGAAGGGCCCTAGCCAGTTCGCCATGGACAGCGGCATGCGCTTCCAGGCCTGGATCAGCAGCCGGTACTTGGCGTTGTTCGGGTTGTTCTGGGGAATGGCTTCGCGCTGGTAGAGGCAGAACTCGTAGTGCAGCGGCGTGGGCTCAAAGCCCCAGTTTTTCTTGAACGCGTAGGGGCCGGTGCCGACCTTGCTGCGGCCGTAGTCGAACACTTTCAGCCCACGCGCGCAGGCGCGGCGCATCAGCTCCCAGTATTTGAAGTCGTTGGCCGCGAGGTCGCGCGCGGCCTCGTCGTCGCCCGCGTAGTAAGGCAGCACCTCGTCGCGGAAGTAAAAACTCAGCACGCTGCTGAGCGGCTGGCCCCGGGCGGAGCTGACGGTGAGCACCTCGCAGTCGGCGCCGAAGGTGTCGCACAGCGCCTGGAAGTAGCGCTTGGGGAGCGCGGGTGTGCCGTGGCGGTGCACGTTGTCGGCGTAGAGCGCGAAGAAGCGGTCGACGCTGGGGTCGATGGCGGCGGTCAGCCCCAGTTTGATGCCTTTGCGCACCATGGCGCGCTGCTTGCGCGGGATGGCGAGCAGGTTGTCTTCTTCTTTCGGCGCAATCGCTTTGCGAAAGGTGACGTAGAGATCTTGCGCGGGCCAGTCTGGGTGGCGCTGCTCGGTGTGGCGCAGCTCTAGGTGCTGGGCGCCCAGCGAGCGGGCGAGTTGCTGCGCGTGGGCTTCGAGCGCTTCGCGGGCGGCATCGTTGCTGGCCGCTGCGCCGCCGTAGACCGCAAACGGCAGGCTGGCAAGCGAGTGACCAAACAGGCGGCTGCGGATCTCACCCAGGGGCAACACGCCCTGGATCTCGCCGTTGTGGTGGGCGTAGAGGAAGTAGGTCGCGTGGCCAAACACCTCGCGCAACACGGTCTGCCAGCCAGCGCGGTGAAAGAAGGTGGCTTCTGGACAGGCCATGACGAACGCTTCCCAGCGCGCAACCTGGGAGGGATCGCCGCTGTTGAGACGGTCAATGCGCGGGGCTGCTGCGTCAGACAATGGCCACTCCTTGTCTTGGTGAGATGGGCCCTGGGGTGGGCGTCTGCGCGAGAAACACGCGGTCCATGCGGTCCCAGCGGAAATCGTCGAGCAAGCGCGCCAGGCGCTGCTCGGTCTTGCCGAGATTGACGTAGTGCCGAAAGCGCGACCGCCAGCCAACGCCGGCCACGCGAGGCTGATCGGCATCAATCTCCCAGGGGTGGCAGTAAAAAATGGCGGGCTGCGCGTCGCGCTGGTTCACCTGTTGCAGCATCCAGCGCGACACGCCATAGGGCAGCAGGCGAAAATAGCCGCCGCCGCCCGATGGCAGGTTGCGCTCCATCAGCCGCACGGTGGTGGGCGGAATCTCCATCAGGCCTTCGCGGATCGGGTGGGCGAAGCGCGGCGCGTCGGGCGAACCATAGTGGTCGTGCTTGACCGGATAGATGCTGGAGCTGTATTCGTGGCCGGTGGCTTGCAGCACATCAAGCGCCCAAAGATTGCCCTGCCCGATCGAAAAACTCGGGGCACGGTAGCCGCGAACGCGCACGCCGGCCAGGTCTTCCAGGATGGCCTTGGCCGAGCGCACGTCGTCGGTGAATTCGGCTTCGCTCAAATCGCTGACGCGCTGGTGGCCATAGCCGTGGCTGGCGAGTTCGTGGCCGTCGGCCACGATGCGGCGCACCAGCGCCGGGTAGCGCTCTGCAATCCAGCCCAGGGTGAAGAAGGTGGCGCGAGCCTCTTTCTCGGCCAGCAGATCGAGCATGCGGTTCACGTTGCGCTCGACCCGGCATTCGAGCGAATCCCACTGCGAGCGCTCAATGGAACCGGCGAAGGCGGAGACCTGAAAGTAGTCCTCCACGTCGATGGTGAGCGCGTTGATCATGGCGGGCTGGGTGGGCAAGCTGGGTACCCGGCTCATTTGGGCAGCACGTCGCTACCCGCCTTGCGACCGGTCCCGGCCGTGCGGTTGGCGCTGATGATTTTTTTCAAGGCGCTCAAAATCTCGATGCTCACCCGCTCCTGGCGCAAAACGCTGCGCTCGATGCGCAGCAAGCGCGCGCTGAGCTGCTCGGCGGCGATGTTGGTGAGCTCGCGCTCGATCTCGGCCGTGAGACCTGCGGCGCTCCCGAGATCGGCATCAGCGAGGCCTTTTCCCTTTGGGGTGGCCGCCGCGGCTTTGATCGCATCGAGGTGGGCCCAGGGATCGCGGGGCCCCGGCGCGGTCTTGGGTGGCGCGGCATTTTCTTCGCGCATCTCTGTCACCACGGCTTGCACCGAGGCCGGTGTGATCTCCGCGCTTTCACTCAGGTAACCCTGCAGCAGCAAGCGATCACACAGGGTGTTGATGCGGCGCGGAATGCCGCCGGCATGCTGGTGGATGGCTTGGAACACACCGGGCGCAAACCTCGGCTTGTCGGTGGCGCCAGCGCATTTGAGGCGGTGCTCGATGTAGGCCCGGGTGTCGTCTTCGTCGAGCGCGCCCAGGTGGCAGCGCGCGGCCACGCGCTGGCGCAGTTGCAGCATGCCGGGGCCTTGCAGCATGTCGCGGAATTCAGGCTGGCCGATCAGAAAGGTTTGCAGCAGCGCCTGGTTACCGAACTGGAAATTGGACAACATCCGCAGCTCCTCAACCGCTTGCTGTTGCAGGTTTTGCGCTTCGTCGACGATCAGCAAACAGCGCTTGCCCTGGGTGGTCTGGGTGATGAAGAAGGCCTCTAAGGCCATCAGCATGTCGGCCTTGCTGGCGGACTGGCGCAGCGGCACGCCGAAGGCGGCGCAAACCAGCTTGAGCGCGTCCTCTGCACCGAGCTGGGTACTCACCAGATGGGCGGCAACGACCGAGCCGTTTTCCAGGCTGTCAAGCAGATCGCGCACGATGGTGGTTTTGCCTGCCCCCACCTCGCCGGTGATGACGATGAAGCCCTCGCCGCGCATCACGCCATAGACCAGGTACGAGCGGGCGCGCCGGTGCGGCTTGCTGCTGTAGTAGAACTTGGGGTCGGGGTTGAGCTGAAAGGGCTTGCTGCTCAACCCGTAGAAGGCTTCGTACATGGTCAGAACCGGTGGGTCAGAAGGGCGGTGATCGCGGTTTCGCTGAATGCGTTGACGGCGCTGTTGTCGTACTGCGTGCGACGCAGCTGCAGGCTGCCGCTGGTGCGTGGCGCCAAACGGGTGGTGTAGCCCAGGGAGAAGGAGGTCTCGCGGTTGCTCTGCGCCACACCGATGCCGCTGCCTTCGCTGGTCTGGCGGCTCACCGCAGCGCTCAGGCTGCTGATGGGCGTGAGCCGGTGCCCGACGTTGACGCTCCAGCCCTGCTGGTCGATGCGGCTGCTGTTGTCGAAATCGTCGCCCAGTCCGATCACGGATTGCAGGCGGTTTGAGCGGCTGCGCGACAGCGCAAAGGTGACCACGGTGCGCTGGCCGACCAGGGCGAGGGAGAGCGACTGCACGCGGTCGAGGGTGGCAGATGAGGTTAGAAAGCTCTGCGAAATTTGTGCATCGGGCGGCAGGCCCAGGCCGAGTAGCTCGGCGTTAATGCGCCTGGCGCGCTCGATCGGGTCGGGCACGGTGGAGGCGTACAGGTTGTCGAGCAGGGTGTAGATCGAACCGAGCGAGGCCTGTCCAGCCTGCAGCGGGGAGTCGACCACGCCGCGGGTGTCGGTGTAACGCCAGACGGTGCGGCCAGTGCGGTGCGACAGCGCGATGTTGTGGGCACTGCCGAAATAACGGTCATCCAGGCCGACAAACACGCGGGTGCGGGCGGAGGGACGCCAGTCGACATCGAAGCCGGTGGTGTTGTAGGACTCGCGGCTGAGCGTGAGGATGTTGTTGGATTCGACACCGACGTACAGCGTGCTTCGCAGCTCAGGCGTGATCGCGACGATCAGGCCAGTGCGCAGGGTGTTGGAGCGGGTGGCGCGGCCGGGCGAGTAATCAACATCTTGCGCGCTGGCATTGAAGATCCAGCCCAGCGTCTGCCCTTGCATGCGGCTGCCCAGCGCCAGCGAGAGCGCTTGCGCCGTCACATCGGCGCGGGTATTGGCCTCGGTGCTTCGCGTCTCCAGGTTGTAGCGCAGCTCGTAGTCGGCCCAGCCAGCCAGGTCGCCCTTCAGATAGGGAGAGACACGCAAGCTGGCGGTTTGCGAGCGGTTGGTGTCACCGAAGTCGTTGGCGCTGGGGCCAAACGCCGAGATAGCCTGGTCGTCAATCACGCCAGAGACGTCGATGAAGGCCCGGTTATCCCACGCGTTGAGCGTGCCGCTGGCGTTGAGCGCCTGGCGCAGGTTATCGCCCGAGGTGTTTTGCGCGTAGTAGAGGCCACGCAGCGAGTAGTCGAGAAAACCCCGGGCGCGTGGCCCGTTCAGCAGCAGGCGCACACCTGGGCTGACCTCAAACAGCTGTTCGCTGCGCGGGTTGGTGGCAGAGAGGTTGCCGTTGTCGGACAGCGTGACGCCGACCGAAACACGCGGCTCCAGCCACAGCGAGGGTTTGGGAACCGAGGGCGCTGCGTCCTGGGCCCATGCCGAGGTCTGCGCGCCGACTGAGAGCAGCAGCACGGTGAGCGCTGCGGCGGCCGAGACGCTGCTGCGCGCTGGCCAAGCGGCCATGAAAAAAGCGCTTAGGGACATCGTCCGCACGGCCAGGTTGGTTTTCATTGGAGCACCATTTCTGGTTGGCTGGCGGGCACAGCTTGCCTGTGACCGTAGCCGTAGCCATAGGCGTCTTGATCGCCGCCGCGCACCTGGTTGAGCAGCATCAGCTTGATCGGGCAGGCCTCGATGGTGGTCAGCGCGTGCTTCACCTGGGTTTGCAGGGTGCGCTCGGCCTGCACCACCACGATGATCTGGCCCATGTGGGTGGCGAGCACGCGCGCCTCGGTGGTGAGCAGCAGCGGTGGCGAGTCAAAAATGATGATGCGATCGGGATAGCGGCGACCCATCTCCTTGATTAAATCGGTCATCGCGTCGCTGGCCAGCAGCTCGGTGGCGCGCGGATGGGGCGTGCCGCTGGGCAGCAAGGTGAGCTTGTCGACATTGGTGCGCACCATGGCATCGGCCATTTCGATGCGGTTGTCGACCAGCAGATCGAGCAGACCGGGGCCAGGTGGCAAACCCAAGACCTTGCTCAACGATGAACGGGCCACATCGGCATCGACCAGCAAAACCCGGTGGTCTTGCTCCATCGCGATGCTCATGGCGAGGTTGATGGCGTTGAAAGTCTTGCCTTCGCCGGCCATGGCACTGGTGACCATGATCAGGTTGCCTGACTGAACCACCGACGCGCCACGGCCCCCTGCATTCACCAGCAAAGGCCGCTTGATCACGCGAAACTGGTTGGCGATGGTCGAGCGCGGCATATCGGGCGTGACAAATCCGGCTGCGCTCAGCGCGGCGAGATCAAGCATCACCTCTTTGTTGGTGGTTCGCTGGACTTCGGCAGACACGTCGGGCAAGACCGGCCATGCCTGTGAAACCGTTGCCGCTGGCGCGGTTGGCGCGGCGAATGGGGGTGGCGCGACAACAGCGGCCTTTGGAGCGCTGGCGGGTGAAGGCTGCTGCTGCGAAGCGGCATCTAGACCCGCGCGGCGCAGTTGCTCCAGACGTTCGGCGGCTTTTTCAATCAGAGTGGTCATGTTTTTGCTTTCTCCTAACCGACCAAACTGGCGCGGTAGTACATCAGCGCCATGCCAGCACCAAACACCACCAACAAGGCCAACACCGCGGCCAGAAATCGCTTCAAGCTGAGGCGCTCGCGCCGTTGCAACGCGTCGTTGCGTACCGCGCTCACCACACCGAGGATCGGCAGCTCGGCAGCGCTGCGCAGCGTGGCCGAGTCAAAGAACACCGGTCGAACTTGCGTCATCAGGAAGGTGATGCCCAGGCTGCCGGCCAGTGCGGCCAGCAAAGCCAGCGGCATCAGCAACAGGCGGTTGGGCGCCACGGGCTTGGGATTGGCCCTGGGCGGATCGATGACGCGGAAATCGGCCAGGCTGGAAGAATTGTCAAGCTCGCCGCTCAAGGTGATGGACTCACGCCGCTTCACCAGATCGTTGTAGTTTTTGCTGTGGACTTCGTAATCGCGGTTGAGGTGGGACTGCTCAGCCTCCATCTGAGGCGCGAGTTTGAGCTGTGCCTGCGCCTGCACCATGCGCGATTCAAACTCCGACACCCGTGCGCGCAAACCCGATGCCTGCACCTCGGCTGCCGCCGCCACC
>JBLIJY010000090.1:0-7968 GCA_047636095.1 Hydrogenophaga sp.
TCGCCCAGCGCAGCCCGCAGCTTTTGATAGGCAGCCAGGTGGTTGACCCGCCAGCACAGCTCCGGCGGCAGGCTGGCTGGCAGCGCGGCGCGGGCGCCGTGCGCCAGCACCAGATGGTCGTAGCGCAGGTTGCCGCGGGTGGTTCGCAACGTACGCGTGTCACCGCAAATGCGCACCGCCTGGGTGTGAGCCAGCAGGCGCACGCCCAGGCGAGCCGCCGCGTCTGGCCCGCTTTCTTTCACCAAGGCGTTGGGGTTCAGCGAGCGGGCCATGGCGACCGAAAGCAAGGGCTTGTCGTATACGTCGCCAGCGCACGTTGTGACCAGTGTGATGGGCAGGTTGGCGTCCAGGGCGCGCAGGGCTTCGGCGCTCTGCCAGCCCGCGCGGCCCGCGCCAACAATGACCACACCCGCCAAACCACCGCGCGCTGCCACCATGGCGCTGCTCGGCGCGCGGGCGCGCAGCGCCTCCAGCGTAGGCGCAGCGTAGGCCGTGAAATCGGCCTTGGTCACGCCACACAACGGGCAAGCCCAGTCGTCGGGAATGTCGGCAAAGCGCGTGCCTGGCGCAAGGCCCCCGTCGGGGTCGCCGACGGCTTCGTCGTACACATAGCCGCAGGCTTCGCAGATGTAGGTCTCAAACGGCGCCTGGGCTGTGGGTGGCGCCGCAACCGCTGGGGCAGACAGGGCGTTCATGCCGGCAACACCTCGGCGCTCAGCCGAGCAATCTCGCTGCGCAGGTGCTTGATCGCTGGCGTGACGATGGCCACGAAGTGCGATTCGCGCACCCGGCGCTGCACGGCCGAACTCATCAGGTAACCGCGCGCGCCTTGGTGCAGCAAAGCCGATTGCGCAGCCCGCAGGGAGAGCTCGGCGCCGTGGGCGCGGGCATCGAGCACATCAATGAAAAATTCCACCGACGGATTGAACGGCGTCTCGGCCAGTGTCATGACGCGCGCGGTAAGTGCGTCCAGTTCGGCCTGTAGCGCAGCAGGCCGGTCATCCAGGTACTGGTTCACATGACCGAGCTGGTCTTCCACCGCCCAGATGGAATCGATCGCGCCCTGTGTCACGCCCACCGCCATGCCGCACTGGAGCATGACGAACGCGCTGCGAATGCGCGCAATGAAAGGCTTGGCCGGGTCGGCCATGATCTCGCCCGCGCCGATGAAGTGATTCTTCAGGCGCAGCGCGTAGGTGCCCGTGCCTTCCATGGCCGAGAAACTCGGGCACTCAGGCAGTTCCACACCGGGCGCGTCGCAACGCAGCAAAAACATCACCTCGCGCACCACCTTGCCCTCGGCATCGACCACGCCGGCCAGCGCACCGCAAGCATGGTCAGGCCCCAGGTTGCTGACCCACGGCAGCGTGCCATTGACGAGAAAGCCGCCTTCAACCGGTGTGGCCTTGAGCAGCAGGCTCTCGATTTGCGCATAGCTCTTCATCGGGTTGGACATGGCGGTGCCGCCCAGCGCCTCGCCGTGTGCGAGCGCCATCAGCGCCTCGCCGGTGAGCGCCGGGTTGCCCGACGCCTGCATGTACAGGCCCAGCACCGACTGGCACCACATCATGAAGCCGGTGGCGCCACACACCTGAGACGCCTCGGCCATGGCGCGAATCGCCAGCCCGAAGTCGCCGCGCCCGGCTGGCGCATCCAGGTGAGCGCTCATGGCGCCCAGTGCCCCGAGCTGTTGCAGCTCAGCGCGCGGGTAATAGCCCGTGCGATCGATGGACTCAACCACCGCCGCCAACGGCCCCCGGGCCGCCTCGCGCACAGCAGCCAGAAAGTGCTCAGCGGTGGCTTCACGGCTCAGTTCGGGGGGCAGATCGTTGGGGTTCATGTCGGTTCCTCTGTGTGTGCGAGCGCTTTAACGGGCTCAGGGCAAACGGCTTCGCATGGTGCGGCTCGATGGCGGTAGCGCCCGCCAAAACACCGTGAAACTGTCTTTCGGCCATCTCAGGCTGGGCCGCAGACGCTTCGGGGGAAGACGCGAAGCGGCGTGGTGTGTTTCAAACCATCGAAATCTCAAATGGAATCGGGTTGCGCATGGAGTTGGCCACCGGCGAATAGAAGTTCGCGTGTTGCACGATCTCGTCCAACACCTCGCGCGGCGCATCGCCCTCCAGCAGCACCTTCACGCGGATGGCCTGAAAGCCCATCTCGGGCGGTGTTTTCTCCAGCGCACCACCCGCACCCCAGGCGGCCGGGTTGCCGATGTCGCCTTCCATGAACACTTCGAGCTTGCTGAGCGTCACACCCTTCCAGGTGGCCACGGCGGTGACGCCCACGGCGATGCAACCGCCCAGGCCTGAGAGCACGATCTCACCGGGCGCGGGCGCCGTGTCTTCGCCAAACAGGTGCAGCGGCTCATCAACCACCACCGGCGTGTGCTTGCCCACGGTAGACAGCGAGCGGTACTGGCCTTCCATCACCGTGTGAACCTTGTTGGTGCCGCGCGAGCCTGGGTTGGCCTTGCCTTTGGCCGCAAAGGTGGCGAGACCCGCGGCGTCGATCGGGCGCAGGTAGGCTTTGAGGGTGGTGGGCTTGGTGTCGGTCGTAGCGGTATCTGGCATGGTGTCTCCGTGGGTCAAAAGGGGAAAAAACAGGAAAGTGTTGAAGGCTCGGCTCAGGCAGCCATGGCGAGCGTGGACGACGGCGCCATCTGGGTCACCTTGGGCAGACCCGCCTCGATCGGCAGGCTCGGGTCGCGCGACCACTCGTTCCAGGAGCCGAAGTACATGCGCACGTCGCTGAACCCCGCCTGCTTGAGCGCCAGGAAGGTGTTGGAGGCCCGCGCGCCTTTGAAGCAATACAGGTACACGGTGTCGGTTGGCGCAATGCCCGCGCTGGCGCACTCGGCGCGCACCTCATCGGGCGTCTTGAACACGGGGCCCTGGGCGGAGGGCTTCATGAAGCGGTACCACTCCACCCACACAGCGCCGGGCAAGCGGCCTTTGCGCGGGGCAAAATCTTTGCCGTAGGGGCTGGAGCTGTCACCGATCCACTCATCCACATCGCGCACGTCGAGCAACACGGTGTCGGTGCCCAGTGCCGCCTGCACGTCGGCCTGGGTGAGCATCACGTCGGTCATCGGCAGCTCGGGGAAGCTGGCTGGCGTGGGCGTGGCCGCCTCAAGGGACACCGGCAGGCCAGCGGCCGTCCAGGCGCTGAAACCCCCGTTCAGCACCTTGATCTTGGGGTAGCCCAGCCAGGTCAGCAGGTAGTAACCCCGGCACGACTGGCCGTAGCCGCTGTTCATCGCGTCTTCGTAAAACACCGCCGTCTCGGCGCCCGACAAACCGGCTGCGCCCAGCGCGCTGGCAAAGGTGGCCTTGAGCTCGTTCAAACCCTCGGGCGTGGAGGTGGCCAGAAAGGTGAACACCTCGCGCAGGTTGACCGCACCGGGAATGTGGCCAGCGGCAAAGGTGTCGGCGTCGCGCGTGTCGATCACCACCACCGGTTCGGTGGACTGCAGCGTGTGGAGTTGATCGGGAGAGATCAGGACAGCGGAGATGCTCATGAGGAACCTCGCAAGACAGGACGGGCGGAATGGCCTGCGTGTTTCCATGCAACTGCTGTGCCAGCGGGGCGTGCGCAGGGGCTGTTGTTCGCAACTGGTTGATTTCGCTGGGGTTTTGGGATGGGGCGCGGTGAGGTGCAGGCGAGCGGCGGCACTTGCTGACGCCACTGTGTCGACACAATGTCGACACAGTGGCGGTTGGGCGTCAGGTTTGTTGTGTACCGGGCGTGGTGGTTCGGATTTGCGGCGTCACCGGTCCGAAGGAAAGCTGTCGACCTGTCATGGTCTCTCGCTCACATTCCGCAAAGCGGTCCTTTAGGGCTCAAATGCCATGGTTGATGCACCTTCGCCTTGAGCGCCGGCGCCGGCGACTGCGGCAACATCCTCCTCCTCGCGCGTCGACACGCTGGGAATACGGCGCTTTTGTGCCGGGCGGTTCAGTCCGTTGAGCCAGGGCAGGTCGACAGCCATCACCTCGCGGTACAGAAACAGCAGGGCGCTGAGCCCCTGATTGTGGGTGGAGGGCGAAATCTGCCGCTCATTGACCAGCATGTTGAGGAATGCTTCGACCTCCGCTGCGCCCATGTCGCGCGGGTGACGAATCACCCCACCGCGGCCATGCCAGCGGATGAAAAAGCGCACCCAATACGGGTAAGCTTTTTCGGTCTGCAAGCTATCGTGATGGGTACCGGATGCGCTACCGAACCTGATCCAGAAGACGGGTGGAGCGCAAAGCGGGTGTGCCGGGTTTCATGGCTACTTTATACCTGTCTATAAAAACAGCATCAAGCACCTAAGCCCATGATTTTTAGACGTTTTGAGGAAGACGCCTTGACCAGAATATCCCGCACTCTCCAGAATATCTCGCAGGCTCTGCGGGATACATTACGTTAGGCCCCAGGCAACCATACTCTCACATGTCGAGGCCCCCACCATCCAAGCCAAGCCTTCCGCCGTTTCCTGAGATAAAGGAGTTCTGCTTAAGCGTCCCGATCTTCGAGGAGTTCAGCTTCGATGACGAGAGCGGGAATCCTTTCTTCGCACTGGAACAGTTCGAAGGAACCCTTGACTTCTTCTGTGTTGGGTGTTGGTCCCACAGCGTGTTCTCTGCGCGGAAGAATGGTTATTCCCAACGTACAGGCTACACAAACTACTTCTTTATCTGAGCTTCGTATGCTCAAGAGACCAAGCCCATCGCAGCTTATTCTTCTTTCGCGCTCACAGAGGCGTTCTGCAAAAGGTCGGCCAATACCCTTCGCTTGCTGATCTCGTGACACCTGATCTACGCCGATATCGGCCCATTCTTGGTGCCGATCGCTTTCGTGAACTGAATCGAGCGATTGGGCTCACTACTCACGGAGTCGGAGTTGGAGCATTTGTCTACCTGAGAAGGATCTTCGAGTCTTTGATTGAGGAAGCTCGAGCAATGGCTTCTGCTACTTCAAGCTGGGACAATGAAGTATTCGTCCGGGCCCGGATGGAAGAGAAGATCAGCCTTTTGCAGAATCACCTGCCTGCCTTTATTGTTGAGAATCGAGGACTCTATGGAATTTTGAGCGTCGGAGTACACACTCTTTCAGAGGCCGACTGCCTCGCCGCCTTTCCAGCAGTTCGCATGGCAATTGAACTAATTCTTGACGACCTACTCGAGAAACACGAAAGAAATGAGAAGGTAAAGGCGGCAGCAAAATCTCTTGAGGCCCTCAAGACCGCAAATGGTCGCGCTGGGGCCTAACCCCTCGCTCAAACAGAGCGCCAACGGCCTACAGGCGCTCGGGCGCACTTCGTTCTGGCACAGCGCCGCCCTGGCGCTGTTGTCCGATTCGGTTCAACGGTAAGCACAGCATTTCACATATGGCACGCAACTCTTCAGCCAATCAAACCCTGGGACTCGCCGGCTGGCTTTTGGTGAGCTTCATCGCGGGCGCAGTCGGTGGACTCGCCTCCACCAACGATGCAAGCTTCTACGGCCAACTGGTGCAGCCATCTTGGGCGCCGCCGGCTTGGCTGTTTGGGCCGGTCTGGTCGGTGCTCTTCGTTCTCATGGGCATCTCCGCCTGGTTGGTCTGGCGGCAACATGGCTTTCGCGGTGCTGGTGCCTCGCTGAAGCTCTTTGCCGCCCAGTTGCTGGCCAACGCACTGTGGCCATGGTTGTTCTTTGCTTGGCAGCAAGGCGCTTTCGCGTTCGCCGAGATCTGTGTTCTCTGGCTGCTCATCGCTGCCACCATGTTCGCGTTCTGGCGGCTCCATCGGGTTGCGGCACTTTTGCTGGCTCCCTACCTCGCGTGGGTCAGCTTCGCTGCGGCGCTGAATTTCGCCTTGTGGCGGCTCAACCCAGTGGCCCTTGGGTGAACTCAGCGCGCGTGGGGCCTGGCCCTTCGCTCAGGCGGAGCGGGAGCGGCAGGGCGTCAAAAACCCCGGCCTCTGCCGAGCCCTTAGCATCATCCCTTCTTCAACCAACCTCTTCTTCACCACCATGCTGAACCATACGATGCTCGGATCGAATGACATTGAACGCTCCAAGCGTTTTTACGACGCTGTCTTGGGCGTCCTGGGCGCGGGCGAGCCGATCCGAAACGTGGCTGCCACCGGCCACGTTCGCCTCTTCTACCGCCATGATGGAAGCACCTTCGGGCTGACACAGCCGATTGACGACCAGCCAGCAACCCATGCCAACGGCACGACGATCGGCTTTCTGTGCAACTCAGACGAACAGGTCAAGACGTTCCACGACGTCGCGGTGGCCCATGGCGGCCAGTCGATCGAGCAGCCACCAGGCTTGCGCGCGGGGAGCATGGGGGCCATGCACCTTGCCTACGTCAGAGACCCTGACGGCCACAAGCTGTGCGCCATCTTTCGGGTCAAGTAACAGCGCCACCTCGGGTGTTTTCGGCATGAGGGCCACCCACGCCCAGCCACCCGCTCAAGCCGAGCCCCAACGTGGGCCACCAAGCCCTCAGCGCAACCCCGCCTTGAGCAGCCGGTAGCTGAACTGGCGCAGCGTGAGGCCCAGGCTTTGGGCGGCTTGGGTTTGGTTGCCGTGGTGGCGGGCGAGTGCGGCTTGCAGCACCGCCACGCTGTGCGAGCGCGCGGGCTGGTAGTCGCGCACGCCAGCCGCGGGCGTGTTCTGGAACGCGCTGGCAGACAGCGCAGCGGCGTGGCCGGCGGGCGGCAAGGGCAGCATGACCTCGGGCATGAAGCGCTCCAGCGCCTCGGCGCTCACCAGCGGGTGGTCGGCCAGCAGCACCAGGCGCTCGATCAGGTTGCCCAGCTCGCGGATGTTGCCGGGCCAGTCGTGGGCTTCCAGCCGCGCCAGCGCGTCGGGCGCCAGGTACACGTTGCGCTGGTGGGCCTGGTTGGCGCGGCTCACGAAATGCAGGGCGAGGGCGCGCACGTCTTCGCGCCGCTCGCGCAAACTGGGCAGGCGGATCGGGATCACGTTGAGGCGGTAGTACAGGTCTTGGCGGAAGCGCCCGGCCTGCACCTCGCGGACCAGGTCGCGGTTGGTGGCCGCAACCATGCGCACATCGGCCCGAATCTCGCGCGTGCTGCCCAGCCGCACCAGCGTGCCTTCTTGCAAGGTGCGCAGCAGCTTGGCCTGCAGCGCCAGCGGCAGCTCGCCGATCTCGTCCAAAAACAGCGTGCCGCCCTCGGCTTGCTCAAACCAGCCGGCGCGGGCCGCAACGGCGCCGGTGAAGGCGCCGCGTTCGTGGCCGAACAGCTCGCTCTCGAACAGCGTCTCGGGAATGGCCGAGCAGTTGACCTTGATGAACGGGCGGTCGCGCCGGCCACTGGCGAGATGCACCGCGCGGGCAAACAACTCCTTGCCGGTGCCCGACTCACCCAGCAGCAAAACCGTGGCCTGCGATTGCGACACCCGCTCCAGCTCACCAAGCGCCTGCAACAGCGCCGGCGAGCTGCCGATGAGCCCGTAGCGCGCGGTGCGGGTGTCGAGCGCGCGGGCCAGCGCTTCGTTGCGGGCCTCCAGCTGGCGCGTCTGCTCGGCAACCAGCTGCTCCAGCTGCAACAGCTGGCCGGCTAGCGTGGCGAGGATGCGCAACAGCGCTAGGTCGTCGTTCAGATGCCGCTGGCGGCTGCGGATGCGGTGGCAGCCGAGCACGCCCACCGTGGCGCCATTGACCGCGATCGGCAGCGCGATGAAGGCCACAGTCTCCGAAGGTAGCTGGGCGCGGCGAACGGTGCGAAACAGGAACAGGGGTTCAGCGTCCACGTCTTGCACGATGGCGGGCAGCCCGCTGGCCAGCACCCGGCCGGTGATGCCTTCGCCCCAAGCAAACACGCCGCGCGCCACTTCCTCGGCAGTGAGGCCGTAGGCGTGGCGCACCGACGCTGTGCGCGGGCCGCCGGTGGGGGGCGCACCGTCAGCCAGCACCATGCGTCCGCGGTTCAGGCCCAGCAGCTCACTCATCAGGTGCAGCATCTCGCGA
>JBLIJY010000091.1:0-7943 GCA_047636095.1 Hydrogenophaga sp.
ACCGCTCGGATCACCTCGCCGGCCTCACGCCAGACGACCACCGCGCCCTGGAGCCGCTGCGCATCACGCACAGCCTGGACTTTCGCGGCCAGGCCGAACGCGCGGCCCTGCCCTCTCTTTTGCCGGGTGCTGTGGCCGTCACGTTGGGCATTGAGCCCACCATGGTGGTGCGCGTGAAAGCCCTGCTGGCGGCCGGGCAGATCCCCAGCGAAGCCGAGACGGTGGCGCTCATGGCGCAAACCTACAGATCGTTCGCACGCGATGCGATTCCCACCTACGCGCGCTTCTTCCAACACCTGATCGAGCAGCCCACCCCGGTGGTGTTTCACTGCACGGCAGGAAAAGACCGCACTGGCTTTGCTGCCGCGCTGTTGCTCTGCGCGCTGGGCGCCGACCGCGACACGGTCATGGCCGACTACCTGCTGACCAACCAGCTTTATCGCCGCAGCCCGCTGGTTCATACCGATGGCCCAGCGCATGTGGTGGATGTGTTGTGGCGGGTGCAGCCGGCGTTTTTGGATGCCGCCTTCGACACGGTGGAGCGCGAGTTCGGCGGCATGGGCCGGTATTTGGAAGGCCCCATGGGCTTGGGGCCAGTGGCAATGGCGCGCCTGCACGAACGCTTGCTCGAAGACTGAAGCGGTCTGCCCCCCCGCGCTCTGGTCAGCGCAGGAGGCACAGGCGTAAAAAGCGCGACCGCGCGCAGACTTCAGTTCGGGCGAATTTTGTTGCGCTCGATCACATCGGCCATGGCGGCTGTGTCCTGGCGCATGCGGTTAGCCAGCCCTTGGGGCGAGGTGCCAACCACATGCCAGCCTTGGGCAAAGATTTTTTCGCGGATGTCTGGCCGGCGCACGATCTCGGTCAGCAGCGCGGCCAGCTTTTTCACATGGTCCTTGGGCAGGCTGTTGGGCGCGGCCACCGCGTTCCAGATCTCGAGCTGCAAATTGGGCACGCCGGCCTCAAGCAGTGTGGGCACTTCCGGCACCACACTGCTGCGCCCGGCCGAGGTGACGCCGATGGCGCGCAGCTTGCCGCCGCGCACCTGCGCCATCGCCAGACCGGGCGGCAGCAAAGCCATCTGCACCTGCTCGCTGATCATGCCAACGATCACCTGGGGGTTGCCAGGATACGGCACATGCACCGGCGCGATGCCGGCGCGCGACTTGATCAACTCCATGCCAATGTGGGCCACGGTACCCACACCCGGCGAGCCGTAGTTCCAGCGGTCGCCACCCTGGCGCGCGGCAGCCAGAAACGCAGCGCCATCAGCGGGCGCACTCATCGGCGCGGTCAACACCAGGGGTGCCACCGCGAGCAAGGAGACCGGCGTGAGGTCGGTCTGCGGGTCGTAGGTGGTGGCGGGGTTGAGAATCTTGGCGATGGTGAGGTTGCCGTTGATCATCAGACCCAGCGTGTGGTCGTCGGTGGCACGCGCCACCGCAGCGGCGGCAATGTTGCCACCAGCACCAGCCCGGTTCTCCACCACCACTGGCTGACCGAGCGCCTTCGCCAGTGGTTCGGCCAAGGTGCGCGCCATCAGGTCGGGCGAGGAGCCAGCGGGGAAGCCGACCACCAGCTTGATCGGCTGGCTCGGCCAGGGCGCGGTCTGGGCTTGGGCCAATGGCAGGCTGGCACTCAAGGTCAGCGCGACGGCACTCATCAGTGCAAAGCGGCGGCGGGAAACAGGCAGATGAAAAACAGGCATGGGGTGGGCGGGCATAGCGTATTTAAAAGAAGACAGGCGCAGCCGACCAACAGCGAGCACCCAGATTGAAGAAAGCTCAGAAGTTCACGGACGCGGCGGGCCGCTGTAGAGCCAGGGCAGATCCAGCAGCGACTCGCCCAGCGCCGCCATAGCGGTGTTGCGGCCCCAGCGTACCAGGCCACTGGCGTGAAAGATGCTGCCGTTGCGTTGCGATCGGCTTTGCACCCGCGCATTGCGCGCCCAGCGCACCCGCGCGAAGCGCTCGAACAAAGCGACCCAGGGGATTTCGGCGTCTGCGGGCTGCTGCTCGACCAGGCAGCCCAGTGTCCAGGCGTCTTCCAGCGCCATGGCCGCGCCTTGCGCGAGGTAGGGGCGCAGGGGGTGGGCGGCGTCGCCCAGCAAGGCCACCCGGCCACGCGCATGGTCCTGCGGACCGGTCATGGGCGGGCGGTCGTTGAGCGGCCACAGCGTCCAGCGGGGCACAGCATCAACCATCTGCAGCAAGTCGGCGTGGGCGGCTCCCAATGCGCGGCGCAGGTCTTCGGCATGGGCTTCGTGGGTCCAGCTTTGCGGGTCGGCACCCACCGCGCCGCCATGGCCTTGGCCGAGCACGCCATGGACCACCACCACCACGTTGAACCACTGGCCTTGTCGCACCGGGTAGTGCACCACGTGCAGCCGAGGCCCCAGCCAGGCGGTGACCAGCGGCGCGCGCAAGGCAGCGGGCAGATCGGCGCTGCGCACCATGCCGCGGTAAGCCAGGTGGCCGCTGGCGCGTACCGGCTGCGCGCCCAGCAATTGACTGCGCACGCGGCTCCACAGACCGTCGGCGCCAATCAGCGCGTGGGCTTCGTACACAGCTTCGTTTTCGCCGGTCACGCGAACGCCATCGATGCTCTCGGTGTAACCGGCCACGCGGGCATTGAGCGCCAGATGGACCCGAGGCAGCTGGCGCACCGCTTGCAACAGCAGGGCGTGCAGATCGGCGCGGTGCAGCGTGGCGTAAGGCTGGTCGTAGCGAGCACGCGCCTGAGGACCTAGCGACAGCCGCCCCAGCCGCTCACCGCCCCGTGCGTCGCGAACCTGCAGCGCCTCGGGAAAAGCCGCGCAAGCGTTGAGCGCGTCGGTCAGGCCCCAATCGGCCAACACCCGCACCGCATTCGGTCCCAGCTGCAGTCCGGCACCCACCTCGCCGAAGGCGCTGGCCTGCTCCAGCACCTGAATATCCAGCCCGGTGCGCCCCAGCGCCAGCGCTGTCGCAAAGCCGCCGATGCCGCCCCCCACCACCATTGCGTTGTGTGTCATGGCGGTCGATTGTGCCCACACCGAATTGGCCGACCTGGAGCCAGGCCAACATCCGACTGGCGCTGCTGGATCAAAGCACGCGGTTGAACCAGAGCAGTGAGAGCCCAGCCGAAAAGGCCACCAGCAACGCAGCGACAAGTGCCAGCAGACCCGACACCTCAGTCTCCTTCTTCTCCACCGTGAGCCGACTACTCAGGGTCTGGTAAACCTGTTTGAGGTTCTCCGCCGTACCGGCGTAGTAGTAAGCGCCCTGGGTGGTCTTGGCGACGTCTTTCAGCGTGTCTTCATCCAGCCGCACCCGCATCGACCAACCCTCGAAACCGATGACCTCGCCGTCCACCGTGCCCACGCCCACGGTGTAGACCCGCACCCCGCGATCGGCCGCCATCTGAGCCGCCTCTTCGGTTTGCACACCCGTGGTGCGCTGGCCGTCAGTGAGCAAAATGATAGCTGCCGAGCCGTAAGAACCAGGCGCCACCGGCTGAAATGGTTTGGCCTCGCTGCGCGGCTGGTCGATGGCGCGGCCTTGCGGTGCAAACGGGTCGCTGCGGCGGTCGTAGGTGAGGCTCGCCAGATCGATGCCTTGGCCAGGAAACAGCTCACCCAGCGCCACCACAATGGCGCTGCCGATGGCGGTGGCGCGCTGCAGCTGAAACTTGTCGATCGCGCTCGCCAAGTCTTCGCGGCTGAGCGTAATCGGTTGCACCACCTGGGCGGTACCGGCGAACGCCACAATGCCCACCTTCACGTCCCGCGGCAATTCAGCCAGAAATGCCTTGGCGGCGTTTTGCGAGGCCACCAGCCGGTTCGGCTCCACATCGGTGGCGCGCATGCTGCCCGACACATCCATCGCCAGAATGACCGTCTGCTCGGTCGATGGCAGGGTGACGATGGCCAGCGGCCGGGCCGAGGCCAGCAACATGGCGGTAAACGCGAACAACAGCAGAAACGGCGGGACGTGCCGTCGCCAGCCCGGTCCTTTGCCCATGGCCTCGCGCACGATGGACAGGCTGGCCAGCCGCACCGAGGCATGACGTTTTTGGCGCAACAACCACCAATACAACAACACCAGAACGGGCAGCAGCAGCAACAGCCACAGAAACTGCGGCCAGAGGAAAGTCACAGGCAAAGCGAAGAGATTGGGGTTCATGGTCGGGCTCCCAGATGCGGTACCTCGCGGCAGGCGGCACACAAAACAAGATTGAGACGGATCGGCACAACAGGCCTCAGCGGCTCATGTGCGTGGGCTGGCGCTGGCCAGCGCGAAGGGCCGAGCGGCGCCGGCGCAGGTCGACAAAGCGCAGGATAGCGTCGGCCAGGTCGTCGTCGGTGGACAGCTCCAGTGTGTCAACCCCCGCGCGGCTTAGGCTCTCGCGCAGCTGAGCCTCACGCTGCGCGGCGATGCGCGCAAAACGCTGACGAAAGCCGCTGTCATGGGTGTCAACCAACAGCTGCTCGCAGGTTTCAGCGTCGCGCACGGTGACCAAACCCAGATCGGGCAGGTTCAACTCCAGTGGGTCGAGCAGGCGCACCGCCACCACATCGTGGCGCCGAGCCAGCTCCCCGAGCGCTTGCTCCCAGCCGGGCTCGCTGATGAAGTCGGACACCACAAACACGGTGCTGCGCTGGCGCACCGCGTGGGTGGCGCTGCGCAGCAGGTCGGCCAGCCGCGTGATACCGTTGGTTTTAGACGGTGTGGCTGACGCAGCGACGCCCCGACGCACCAGCTGCATCAGGCGTAGCACCTGCGAACGGCCCACGCGCGCGGGCAGCACCGCGTCAACCTTGGCCTGGCCTTGAGCGCCGTATTGCACCGCGCCCACGCGGTTGCCGTGGCGGCTGATGAGCCGCGCAAGCACTGCCACAAAACCCACCAGCAACTCGCTCTTGCGCTGCGTGCCCGAGCCGAAATCCACCGACGGGCTGAGGTCGAGCAGAAACCAGGCGGCCATCTCGCGGTCTTCGGTGAACACGCGCACATGGGGCTGCTGCAGGCGCGCGGTCACGTTCCAGTCGATGTGGCGCACGTCGTCGTGGTGCTGGTATTCGCGCAAGTCGGCCAGATCGAGCCCGCTGCCGCGCATCAGCGTGCGAAAGTCGCCTTGCAGCAAACCGTCGAGCCGGCGGATCACGGTCCACTCCAGACGTTGCAGCATGGCGTCTGCGCGCTCCACTGGTTCGGCCAGCGGGGCGGCCACTGGCGGCGTGGGGGGACGTTTCTTGAACAGGCCGAACATAGATCAACTGCCGTCAGGCGGCTTTTTTCTCGTGTTCCAGCGGTCGTGCCGGTGGCCGGATGGCGGCCATGATGCGAGCCACCAGCGCGTCGCCATCAAGTCCTTCCGACAATCCTTCGTACGACAGCACGAGGCGGTGGCGCAGCACATCGGGCGCCAGGTCGCTCATGTCTTCAGGCAGCGCGTAGGTGCGCCCGCGCAGCATGGCCAGCGCGCGCGCGCCTTCGACGAGGCCAATGGTGGCGCGCGGGCTGGCGCCGTAGGTGATGAGGTGCGCCAGGTCCTTGATGCCATGCTTGTCGGGCCGGCGGGTGGCCGACACCAGCTTCACTGCGTATTGCACCAGCGACGGGTCCACGTACACCGCTCGGCACTGCGCTTGCAACACGGCGAGTTGGTCGGTGGTGGCCACCGCCTGCACCTGGATCGCCGGACCCGTGACGCGCTCGACGATCACGAACTCCTCTTCGTCGGTCGGGTAGTCGACCAGCACCTTCATCATGAAACGGTCCACCTGCGCCTCGGGCAGTGGGTAGGTGCCCTCGGTCTCGATCGGGTTCTGGGTCGCCATCACCAAGAACGGCGTGGGCACCTTGTGGGTCTCGCCTGCGATCGTCACCTGCCGTTCTTGCATCACTTCGAGCAGCGCGCTCTGCACCTTGGCTGGCGCGCGGTTGATTTCGTCGGCCAGCAGCAGGTTGGCAAACACAGGGCCCAGTGCGGTGCTGAAGTCGCCGGTTTTCTGGTTGTAGATGCGGGTGCCCACCAGATCGGCCGGCACCAGATCGGGCGTGAACTGGATGCGCTTGAAGCGACCCTGCACCACCTCGGCCAGCGTCTTGACGGTGAGCGTTTTGGCTAGGCCAGGCACCCCCTCAACCAGCAGATGGCCCTGGGCCAGCACGGCCACCATCACCCGCTCCAGAAAGCGGTCTTGCCCGACCACCACCCGCTTGACCTCGTAGAGGATTTTCTCCATCAGCTCGGCGGTGTCGGTGCTGCTCTTGCTCTGCATGGGTGTCTCCAAAAAAAGTGGTCTACAAAAAATCTGTGCGGGGAGAATGTCTAGAACGGCGGCAGACCCGCTCCCGCCGCCGCCGTCTCAATCGGCACGGCAAAGCCAATGCCAACAAAGGTGCGGTGGCTGGTGGGGTTGAGGATGCCGGTGACGATGCCAACCACCTCCCCATCCATGGTGACCAGCGGGCCGCCCGAGTTGCCCGGATTAGCGGCTGCATCGAACTGGATCAGGTTGCCAATCTCTTGTTCACCTTCGGGCGAACGAAAAGAGCGGCCCAGGCCCGAGATCACACCAGCCGAAGTGGACGGGCCAATGCCAAACGGAAAACCCACCGCCACCACCTCATCACCTGGCACCAGATCGGTGGTGCTGCGCAGGGTGGCGGCGATCAGGTCGTCGGGAATGGTGTGAGCCTGCAACACTGCCAGATCGTTTTCAGGCTGAGCGCCGGTGATCGAGGCAGCCGATTCGGAGCCGTCCGCAAACACGAGCTTGATGGTTTGCGCGGACTGCACCACGTGCAGGTTGGTGAGGATCACGCCCTTGTCCACGATCACCACGCCGGTGCCCACACCGTGCTCAACCTGTTCACCTTTGTCGTTCGTCACAAAGGACTTGACCCGCACCACCGCTGGCCGAATTTGCTCAGCCGCGCGGGCCGCCGCTGAAGGAAAATTCTGCGTAGTGAGCGTGCGCAACACCGCCGCGTCGATGTCTTTCTGTGTCAGGGCCTGGGGGCCGAGCGGGCCGCGCTGGAGCACGCTGACCATCAACAGCGCACCCAGCAGCGCCAGCGCTGCCCACATCACCCGAGGATTGACCGCAGCACGGGCCAGCACTGCGCGCCAAGGACGCGTCCGGGGCAGCTCACCCACTACCTGCGGGACCGGTGGCGCGGTGGGCGGCGCAGTCTTGGGACTGCGGGATCGGCTGTAGAGAGCTGGCTTTCGCATGTCGGCTCCTGCGCGATTCGCAACAGCTGCGGGGCCGGTGCGAAAGGTTCGGCGCGGCGCCAGGATGGACGCCACAAGGTACATCATGCCGCTTTGCGGCAACCGCCTCAAGCGGTCAACAATTGCCGCAGCACGTAGGGGAGTATTCCGCCGGCCCGGTAATAGGCCACCTCCACCGGTGTGTCGATGCGCAACACGAGCTTGATCTCTCGGCGCTGGCCGCCCGGCGTGTGGATCACCAGCTTGGCCTCGCTTTGCGGTTTGAGATCTGGGTGCGGAATCACGTCGATCGTCTCGTCGCCCTTCAACCCCAGGCTTTCCCACGAATCGCCCGGCTTGAACTGCAGCGGCAACACGCCCATGCCCACCAGATTGCTGCGGTGGATGCGCTCAAAGCTGCGCGCCACCACCGCCTGAATGCCCAGCAGCTGCGTGCCTTTGGCCGCCCAGTCGCGGCTAGAGCCAGTGCCGTATTCCTCGCCAGCGAAAACCACGGTGGCCACGCCAGCGGCCTGGTAGCGCATGGCGGCGTCGTAGATCGGCAGCTTGTCGCCCTGGCCCTCATAGAGCGTCCAGCCGCCCTCTGCGCGTGAACCGCTGGCGTCGGCTGGCAGCATCAAATTTTTGATGCGCACGTTGCCAAAGGTGCCGCGCATCATCACCTCGTGGTGACCCCGGCGCGCACCAAAGCTGTTGAAATCGGCTTTTTGCACGCGCCG
>JBLIJY010000092.1:0-7934 GCA_047636095.1 Hydrogenophaga sp.
CAACGACCTGGAGTTGCGCTATCCGCACCTTTTTGTGCGCGTGCACCGCAACGCGCTGGTGGCACGCCGCGCGGTGCGGGCGGTGGAAAAGCACAACGACCCCATCGAAGGCGAAGGCTGGATGGTGCGGCTCGACGGCGTGGATGAGCGGCTGGCCGTCTCGCGTCGGCAACTGGCGGCGGTGCGCGAGGCGCTCATGAGTTGATCCCCCCGCGCAGCCTGCGGCGTGCCTTGCAGGCCGCGGCCGCGCCAGAGGCGCAGTCTATTCGGGCTGTCCAGGCCTGCGCAGACAGGCTTGGAGCCGCAGCCCTCAGCCCCCCAGGAGGCTGCGCTGGTCGTCCGGCGAAGCCGGCCCGACGGCGCCCTGGGATCTCGCGGCCTGCGGACCGCTCGAAGCGCGCCGTTGGCGCGCAGGTCTGGTGTGGCGCTTCGGTCAGTCCTCTTGTGCTTCGATCAGAAAGCGCACCCGCCTTTGCCCTTGCCACTCGTCTGCGTCTAGCCTGAACGCCAGCTTGACCTGCGCGGGCAGCGGTTCGGTGTGGCCGAACCAGATGCCGTCGACCGGCTCGCCCTGGTGCTTCATCTTGAGCGCCAGGTGTTTTTCGCCCACCAGGCGCTGGCTGATGATTTGCAGCTCTTCGCAGAACACCGGCGGCGCAAAGCCTTGGCCCCAGACCTCTTGGTGCAGCGTGTCGACCAGGTCGGCGCGGCGGTACTGTTTGTCCAGCGGTCCGTCGGCCTCCAGCCGGCGTTGCAAGGTGGCAGCATCCAGCCATTCGTGGGCCACCTGCTGCAGGGCAGCCTCGAAGGTGTCGAGGTGCTCTTCTTCGATGGTGCAGCCCGCGGCCATGGCATGGCCACCGAAGCGCAGCAACACGCCGGGGTGGCGCTTGGCCATCAGATCGAGCGCGTCGCGCAGGTGAAAACCGGGGATGGAGCGGCCTGAGCCTTTGAGTTCGTGCTCTTTGCCCTCGGCGCGGCTGGCGGCGAACACGAAGGTGGGGCGGTGCAGCTTGTCTTTCAGGCGCGAGGCCACGATGCCGACCACGCCTTCGTGAAAGTCGGGGTCGAACACGGTGATGGCCGGCGGCGGTGCTTCGGACTCGTCGAACAGGTCTTCGGCCAGCAGCAGCGCCTGCTCGCGCATGTCGCCTTCGATCGTTTTGCGCTCGCGGTTGATGCCGTCGAGCGTGCGGGCGAGCTCGTCGGCGCGCAAAGCGTCGTCGGTGATCAGGCACTCGATGCCCAGCGTCATGTCGGCCAAGCGGCCCGCAGCGTTGATGCGCGGGCCGAGGGCAAAGCCGAAATCAAAGCTGGTGGCGGTCTCGGGCCGGCGCGCCGCCACGTTGAGCAGCGCCCGCATGCCCGGCGGCATGGCGCCCGCGCGCACCCGCTTCAGACCTTGCGCGACCAAGCGGCGGTTGTTGGCGTCGAGCTTGACCACGTCGGCGACGGTACCCAGTGCCACCAAGGGCAGCAGGGCATCGATTTTCGGTTGTGCAATGCCAGCCCCCACGCTCCCCAAAGCGGGGCGGGCTTCGAACACGCCGCGCGCGCGCAGTTCTGCGCGCAGCGCGAGCAACACGTAAAACATCACGCCAACGCCGGCGATGCTTTTGCTCTCAAAGCCGCAGCCCGGCTGATTGGGGTTGACGATGATGCAGTCTTCGGGCAGCACGATTTCACCGCCGATGAGCGCGGGCAGGTGGTGGTCGGTCACGATCACCTGCAGGCCCAGCGCGCGTGCGACGCGCACGCCGTCCATGCTGGCGATGCCGTTGTCCACCGTCACCAGCAGATCAGCACCCGAGGCCTCCACGCGCTGCGCGATTGAAGCGGTGAGTCCGTAGCCATCGGTCACGCGGTCGGGCACCAGATAGCCCACGTTGTCAAAGCCCATCGGCGCGCCCAGCAGGCGCAGGCCGCGCACGCCCACCGCGCAGGCGGTGGCGCCGTCGCAGTCGTAGTCGGCCACGATGCAGATGCGCTGCTGCGCTGCCATGGCATCGGCCAAGGCTTGGGCGGCCTCGCTCGCACCCAGCATCTGAGACGGTGGGATCAGCAGCGCCAGCGCGTCATCGAGCTGTTCTTTGGCGGTGATGCCCCGGGCGGCAAACAAACGCGCCAGCAGCGGGTGCAGGCCAGCTTGCTCCAGCGCCCAGGCGGCGCGCGGAGGGACATCGCGGGTGGTGATTTTCATAAGGCTTCGAGGTGTTTCCAAGCGGGTGTAGCGCCGCGCAGGGCATTGAACAGACGACCGATTGTCTGGCTCAAGCCCTGCGGTGGCGGTGCCCAGGTCTGCGCGTTGCGCTCGCCGCACAGGGTGAGCGTGAGCGCCTCACCAGCGCGCACCCGCTGCAGCGCCTGTGCAATGGCCCCCGCGTCCAGCGCCAGCCAGGCGGCTCGCCAAGCGGACCAGTCGGCGCGCAGGGCGGCCTGGCGCAGGGTGTCGGGTTGGGTGGGCGGTGCAACGTTTGAGGCTGGCTTGGCTAAAGCGCCAGCGCCATGCACCCAGAAGCCGTTGACGATATACACGCGCGCTTCCTCGCGCCGGTCGTTCACCGCGTGCGTGTAAAAAAGCATTTGCGCTTCACTCTGCAAACGGGTGATGAGCGGGCTGCGATCCTGCGAGGGCGTCCAGTCGGCCACCGAACGGCCGCTCACCCGGTCCAGGCTGGCGCAGACCAGATCGCGCAGCGGCTCGCCTTGGGCGCGCCATCGGGTGGCGGACTCGAAGACGATCTCGATGCCGTCTTCGGCACAAAACGGCGCCAAGGCATCGAACAGCCCACGCGAATCGGCTTCTTCCAACCCGATCTGATCGCCAGGCAGCAGCGTGACTTGGTCCATGCCGACCTGAAAGTGGCTGGGCGTGAACCAGGCCTGGGGCTGGGTCGGCTGCTCGCTGGCCGCAGCCGCCCACGGGATTCGCCCGTCGTCGTCCGGCAGCCCAAGCCAGCGTGCCAGGGCGCGTTCGTGAGGTGTGCTGAACGCCTGGTCGTCGCCGGTGTCCGCTGGCTGCGGCGCCAGCGCAGCGAGCAGTGCACTCAAATTCGGCAGCGCCAGATCGCGCAGCACCGCACGGCATTCGGGCGCGCTGGCGCTGGCAAAGGGAACCAGCAGGTGCTGATCGGAGTCAGGCTCGGGGCGCAGAGAAGGCATCACGCGATTGTCAGGGATGCCACAATCGTCCGGCTTTCCTCCGCTTATGCAAATCCCCTACGAACTCCTCCTGGGCTGGCGCTACACCCGCGCTGGCCGCGCCACCCGGCGCAACGGCTTCATCTCCTTCATCTCGGGCGTGTCCATGCTGGGCATTGCGCTGGGCGTGGCGGCGCTCATCATCGTGCTCTCGGTGATGAACGGCTTTCAGAAGGAGGTGCGCGACCGCATGCTGGGCGTGCTGGCGCACATCGAGGTGTTCGAGGCTGGCGGCCAGGCCATTCCCAACCTGGCGCAGACGCTGGCCAGTATCGAGCGCCATCCCGAGGTGCTGGGAGCGGCGCCGTATGTGGGTGCGCAGGCGCTGATCGCGCGCGGTGAGGACATGAAAGGCGCGCTGATCCGCGGCATCGATCCGGCGCAAGAGGCGAAGGTGACCGATCTGGTGCGCGAGATGGCGCCGTCCATGTTGTCTCGTCTGGTGCCGGGCGAATTCAACGTGATTCTGGGCGGTGAGCTGGCGCGCAGCCTGGGCGTGATCATCGGCGACACGGTGACGCTGATCGCGCCCAGCGGGCAAGTCACGCCCGCTGGTGTGGTGCCGCGCATCCGCAGCCTGAACGTGGTGGGTGCCTTTGACTCGGGCCATTTCGAGTACGACTCGGCGCTGGCGCTGCTGCACATGGACGACGCGGCGCGCATCTTCCGGGTCGAGGGGCCAACCGGTGTGCGCGTGAAGATCCAAGACCTGCACCAGGCGCCCACGGTGGCGGTTTCGATCGCCGCCGATCTCGATCGCGGCTTGCTGGTGCGCGACTGGACGCGCCAGAACCGCACCTGGTTCGCTGCGGTGCAGCTGGAAAAACGCATGATGTTCATCATTCTCACGCTGATCGTGGCGGTGGCAGCGTTCAACCTGGTCTCCACGCTGGTGATGACGGTGACCGACAAGCGCGCCGACATCGCGATTTTGCGCACCCTGGGCGCCAGTCCGCGCAGCATCATGGGTGTGTTCATGGTGCAAGGCGCCATGGTCGGCGTGATCGGCACTGGCGCCGGCCTGCTGCTGGGGCTGGGGGTGGCGTTCAACATCGACGTGATCGTGCCGGCCATTGAGCAGGCGCTGCGGACCAGCTTTTTGCCCAAAGACATTTACCTCATCAGCAACATGCCCAGCGACCCGCAGCGCAGCGACATCCTGCCGATCGCGGTGATTTCGTTGGTGCTGTCCTTCCTGGCCACGATCTACCCGAGCTGGCGCGCAAGTCGGGTGAATCCGGCGGAGGCGCTGCGCTATGAGTAGAGCCCCCACGCTGCGCTGCTGCGCGGCTGCGAAATCGCTATGACCGATGTTGTTCTCCAGGCCACGGGCCTGACCAAGCGCTTCACCGAAGGCCGGCTCGATGTGACCGTGCTGCAAGGCGTGGACCTGACGGTGCGCGCTGGCGAGACGGTGGCCATTGTGGGCGCGTCTGGCTCGGGCAAAAGCACGCTGTTGCACCTGCTGGGCGGGCTCGATGCGCCCAGCAGTGGCCATGTCACGCTCAAAGGCGAGCGGCTCGACGGCTTGAGTGCTGCGCAGCAGGGCGTGCTGCGCAACAAACACCTGGGCTTTGTCTACCAGTTCCACCACCTGCTGCCCGAGTTCACCGCGCGCGACAACGTGGCCATGCCGTTGTGGATCCGCCGCCTGCCGCGCGAGCAGGCTGGCGCGCAAGCGGCCCAGGTGCTGGGCCGCGTGGGGCTGGACGAACGGCTGGACCACCGCCCCGCTGAGCTCTCGGGTGGCGAGCGCCAGCGGGTGGCGATTGCGCGCGCCCTGGTCACGCAGCCGGCCTGTGTGCTGGCCGATGAGCCCACCGGCAACCTCGACCGCAGCACCGCCGATGGCGTGTTCGAGCTGATGCTGCAAGTGGCGCGCGAACAAGGCACCGCGTTCATCCTCGTGACCCACGACGAGTCGCTGGCGGCGCGTTGCAACCGCCTGTTGCGGCTGACCAAGGGTGTGCTGACGGCGGGCTGAGCCGCAGCGGCGGCTCGCCGTTCCCAAAGAAAACGCTTCTTGAAACAGGGCCAGCGCACAGCAATCCGATGTCTTGCGTCTCCCTGGGCACAATGGTCGTGGAAACACCATGTGGATCGATACCCATTGTCATCTTGATGCGCCCGAGTTCGGCCCCGGCCACGCGGGTGCGCTGAGCGCGCGGTCACGCGCCGCCGATCTCGGTGTGGGCCTGTGTGTGATCCCGGCCGTGGAGCGCGCCAACTTCGACACCGTGCGCCTGCTGGCGCACCGCCTGGGCGATGCCTACGCGCTGGGCATCCATCCGCTGTTGGTGCCGCAGGCGCAGACCAGCGACCTGGCCGCGCTGGACGCCGCCCTCACCGCGCACCGCGACGATCCGCGCCTGGTGGCGGTGGGAGAAATCGGGCAAGACTTCTTTGTGCCCGCGCTCTGCGAGCCGGCGATGCGCGAACGCCAGGGTTTCTTTTACCGCGAGCAGCTCAAGCTGGCGCGCCAGCACGGTCTGCCGGTGATCGTGCATGTGCGGCGCAGCGCCGATGCCTTGCTCAAGCACCTGCGCGAGCTGCCCACGGGTGGTGGCATTGCCCACGCCTTCAATGGCAGCGCCCAGCAGGCCCAGGTCTTCATCGACCTCGGCTTCAAGCTCGGCTTTGGTGGCACGGTGACGTTCGAGCCTGCACGCCGCCTGCGCGAACTCGCGGCCACCCTGCCGCTCTCCGCCTTGGTGCTGGAGACCGATTCGCCCGACATCCCGCCGCAGTGGCTCTACACCACCGCCGCCCAACGTGCGGCGGGCCAGCCGCAGGGCGTGAACACGCCGGCCGAGTTGCCGCGCATCGGCGCCGTGGTGGCAGAACTTCGTGGCATCGCGCCCGAGGAGATCGCTCATGCCACCCGAGCCAACGCATTTGCCGCGCTGCCCAAGCTGGCGGCGTTGTGGTCGCCAGCCTGATGGCTTTCAGCAACGGATGACACGTCTGCAAGGCCTGCCCCCGGTGCTGGATGTTCACACCCGCGTGCTGGTGCTCGGCAGCTTTCCCGGCGTGGCCTCGCTGCGCACGCAGCAGTACTACGGCCACCCGCGAAATCACTTCTGGAAAATCCTGGGCGCGCTGTGGTCGCAAGACCTGATGGCCGCGAGCTACCCCGAGCGCATCGCCGCCGCCCTGTCTCACGGGCTGGGCGTCTGGGACGTCTACGCCGCCTGCGAGCGCGAGGGCAGCCTGGACGCCGCCATCCGCGCCGCCGAGCTCAACGACCTCGCGGGTCTGCGCCAGCGCTGCCCGTCGCTGCGGGCCATCGCCCACAACGGCGGCGAGAGCTTTCGCCACGCGAAGCACACCCTGGCGCTGGGCCTGCCGGTGTACCGACTGCCCTCCACCAGCCCGGCCAACGCCAGCTGGTCGTTCGAACGCAAACTCGCGGCCTGGGCCGAGGTGCTGCCCACCCTACAAGCTCAGCCAACGAGGTGACCCCGCAGGCGAGGCATGGCCGCGAAGGCGTTGGCGGGTGGTGCCGCTGGCGCGCTGTTCATAATCGCTGCTCCACCGATACCCCAGCCCCATGCCCCATTTTTTTGTCACCCCATTGCGCCGTTCCAGCCACTGTCCGAGTCGCCTCAGCCCGCGCGGTGCTGCCGCATGAAGGCCGGCGCCAACGCCGCGGCTCGTCGGCGCAGCGGGCCGCAGACGCTGCCCGAGGTCACGATTTCCGAGGACAGCGAGGTGCGCTTTCTGCACCTGGGCACCGAGTGGATCCAGGGCTCGATGCTGATCGATGCGCCGTTCGAGATCGAGCTCGATTACGTGCAGCGCATGATGGCTTGGCTGCTGTTCGTGGAGCCCGATTCGGTGCCCAAGCGCCGGGCCATGCAGCTGGGCCTGGGGTCGGCTGCGCTCACCAAGTTCTGCTTCAAGGCCTGCCGCATGGACACCACCACGGTGGAGATCAACCCGCAGGTGCTCGCCGCCTGCCGCGTCTGGTTCAAGCTGCCGGCCGACGGCCCGCGCTTGCGGGTGCTGCTGGCCGATGCCGCACAGGAGGTGCGCAACCCCAAGCACACCGGGCGCACCGACACCTTGCAGGTGGATCTGTACGACCACGAGGCCGCCGCGCCGGTGCTCGACAGCCCCGACTTCTACGCCGACTGCCGCTCGCTGCTGACCGACGACGGTGTCATGACGGTCAACCTGTTTGGCCGTGACACCAGCTACGAGCGCTCGCTGCAAAGCATCGCGGCGGCGTTTGGCACCGATGCGCTCTGGGCCTTCAAGCCCACCCGCGAGGGCAACACCATCGTGCTGGCGCAGCGCACGCCCGAGCGGCCCACGCGCATGGCGTTGCTGGCGCGCGCCGAGGCGATTCAGGCGCGCTGGGGCCTGCCAGCGGTCAAATGGCTCAAGCTGTTCAAGCCCGTTGCCTGATGCCCAACCACCTGCCCGCATGACCATCCACGCGCCGCCAGCCGCCGCTGCTGCCCCCCAGCCGCCCCTGGGCCCGCTGAACTGGCGCAGCTTGGTCGGGTGGTTACAGGCCGATCGTGTGATTTCCGCCGAAGAGGCTCAGCGCACCATCGCCCGCTGCGCCTCGGCCCACAGCGCCCAACACCCGCTGCAACGTCTGGCCGTGGTGGGCATGGCGCGCGCGGCCGACGGCCATGTGCTCGATGTCGAGTCGCTCACCCAGTGGCTGGCCGAGCGCGCCGGCCTGGGCTATCTGCGCATCGACCCGCTGAAGGTCGACGTGG
>JBLIJY010000093.1:0-7893 GCA_047636095.1 Hydrogenophaga sp.
CGCGCTACCTGCTGCGCCAGATGCAGCTCAACCCCGCGCTGCTGCTGCGCAGCGGGAGTTGAGTCGGACCGTCCGCCTGTCGAAACCCCGCCAAAGCGCTCGGGAGGCAAGAGATGGCCTTGCGTCATACGCAACGGGTTCTTGCCCAGGGCCGGCATTGAGCAGGAACAGGGCCTGATCAACGGACGCGATTTGTGAACTGCCCCGGCAGATCAGTCACTTCGTCAGCCGTTGATGTGCCTTCGATTGAGGTTGAACCGCTGGCTGCAAGCTGCTCGCGGATCGAGGGCTGCCAATCGGCCAGGAGCCCTGGGCAGTTCCGTCTTTCGTTTTGATGGATCTTTGTCGATGACCGCACGGCGGTGTGTGATGGCTATCCGATCGGCCAACAGGCAGCGGGCCCCAATGGAACGCATCTTCTTTGGCGTGCAGCCGGGCACGGCGCAGCTTCACGCCATGTCCCGCCGCCTATTGCTTCGATAAAAACTATCAAATAGACAATATTCATAGTTTTTGAGAAAATAAATTCTTTGGGCGTATGCCGCCTCAGCCTCAGAAGTCCCACCATGACCGCCCTCATCCGCCAGATCCAGCCCGCGTGGTTTCAGATTCAACAACTCGAGCAGCCCTTGCCGCCGCACGCCCTGCGCAACGCCCTGCTGGCGCTGGGCGCAGGTCTGCTGCTGATGGCGGGACTGGTTGCGGGCAGCACGTTCTGGGAGCCCACCCGCGTGTGGTGGGACGCCACGGGTGCCAGCAGCGCCATGACGGCGGGTGTACAGGCTTCGCTGATTGCGGCGCTGGCCACGGCGGTGGGAGCCCTACCGGTCTTTTTGGTGCAGCGGGTGAGCAAGCGGCAGGAATCGGCGTTGATGGCGTTTTCGGCGGGTGTGATGCTGGCGGCTGCCATTTTTGCGTTGCTGTTGCCCTCGCTGGCGGCCGGGCAGGCGATGCTGGCGGCCACCGGTGTTGCACAAACGGGGGCGGCTGCTCTCACTTCACTGGGTCTGTTGCTGGGCATGGGCTTGATGCTGGCGATCGACAAGGCCCTGCCACACGAACACGCGGTGCTGCCGCCGGCCGCGCAGGGCCATACCACCCAGTGGACCGCAGCCGGCGAGGCGAGGGCGCAGGCGCAGCGCAGCTGGATGATGGTGCTGGCCATCTTGATTCACAACCTGCCCGAGGGCCTGGCGGTGGGGGCGGCGTATTCGGGTGCAGGCCTGGGCGCGCCGGGCGAAGGTGTCAGACAGACGGGCGCCTCGGTGGCGCTGGCCATTGGTTTGCAGAACATGCCCGAAGGGCTGATCGTGGCCATGGCGCTGCGTTCGCTGGGCAAGGGCGTGGTCTTGTCGTGGGGGGTGGCGGCGCTTTCGGGACTGGCCGAGCCGCTGGGGGCCATTCTCGGCTTGTGGGTGCTGGGCAGCTTGCCGGCGTTTTACCCGGTGGCGCTGGCGTTGGCGGCAGGCGCCATGATCTTCGTGGTGAGCCACGAGATCATTCCCGAAACGCACCGCAACGGGTTTGAGAGCCTGGCGTCAGTCACGCTCATGGCGGGCTTCGTGTTCATGCTGATGCTGGATTTTGCGCTGAGATAACGCTGCGGTCGCGAGCCGCACCATCTTCTGCATGAGCGTAAACATCCGCTTTCTTGATGCAGCCGACACCGTCACCGGCTCCAAATACCTGGTCGAGCACGATAGGCAAAGTTTGCTCATCGACTGCGGCTTGTTTCAGGGCTTCAAGCAGTTGCGCCTGCGCAACCGGGAGCCACTGCCGATGTTGCCAAGCGACATTGGCGCTGTGCTGCTCACCCATGCCCAGATCGACCACAGCGGCTATTTGCCGCTGCTGGTCAAAGAAGGCTTTCGCGGCAAGGGTGGGCCACCCCGGCCACGCGCGATCTCGCTCAGATCCTCCTGCCCGACAGCGGCCACATTCAGGAAGCCAATGCCGACTTCGCCAACCGCCACGGTTTTTCCAAATACGCGCCAGCCCTGCCGCTCTACACCGAAGAAGACGCGCAGCGCAGCCTCAAGCTGTTTCCCACTGTGTTGGGCGAGCGCAGCCGCGCCGCGATCCGCGCCGAGCAGCAGCGGCTAGGGCAGGAAGCCAGCGGGCGTGGCGGGTAAAAGCTGTTGCGCGCGCTGCGCGGAGGCTGAGGCCAGCCAGCCAGCCAGCCAGCCACGCCAACGTGAACGCCGTAGCCAACGCACGGCGTTCGCCAGTCAGACAACAACAACACACCCATGAGCACAAAGATTCCCTTGAGCGACACCACCCAAGACCGCTAGGCAACCCGAGGCGACCTGCTGCTGCCAGACGAAGACTCCGCTGCGCACCCCAGGATGCTGCGCTGGCTCGACGCCCTGAACCTGCGCCCGCGGGTCATCGGCGACTTCGACGACACCGCGGTTGTGAAAGCGTTTGGCAGTGCTGGCAGCGGCGTGTTTGCCATACCCAGCAGCATGGCCCCAAAGACAGCGGCGCAATTCCGCCTGGCAGTGGTGGGGCAGACCGACGACATCGTTCACCAGACCTTTGCGATCTCGGGTGAGCGCCGTATCCGGCACCCCGATGTGGCAGCACCAGGCCCGACCCGCTGACGGGGCTCAAGAGCGCCGACGCCGACTGCCTCATGCAAAAACCCCGCAACGCGGGATTTTTTTGAGATGGAAAACTGCCCGGGCGAAGTCGGAAGGCGCAATCAGGAGCCGCTGAACGGCAGCGACGAGTGGTGCACCACGATGCGCAGCGCGCCCTTGTCGTCTTTCACGAAACCCCAGGTCTTGTCAACGCTGGTGATCTTGCCGTCGGGTCCGGTGAAATTCACATTGCCCATGGTGGTGGCCGAGTCGCCGGCGATGAACACCGCCGAGTTGGCCACTTCGCACTTCGACCAGCCCTTGAGCGCAAAGCCCGTGTCTTTGGGGAACGCCGCATTGCCACCCACAAAGTAGGCCAACGCACCGTCGCGGGTGGTGCGGAAGGTCTGTGGCACCGTGGTCAGCGTGGGCTTGAACAGCACCGCGCCCATCTGGTAGCCGTAGGCGGCATCGATCACCTTTTCAGCGAGGGCTTTGGCTGCGGCCTGACCGTCGCGCTTGTGGGTTGCGCTGATGTCGACCAATGCTTTGCACCAGGCCTGCTGGCCCGCCAGCACCTCGGCTTCGGTGATGCCCTGGTTGACCACGGGGGCGCTGGCCAGTGCCATCGGGCTCAGGGCAATAGCGAACAGGGCGGCGGCGATGCGGGTGGTGGGGTTCATGGTGTTTCCTTTTTGTGGTTCAGGCGAAGGTTGAGAACTTGTTCAACGGCTTTCTGTTGCCGCAGCGCTATTGCATCGCGCCCAGTTGAACCTGCCCTGAAGCGCAGATGAGCAGGCGCTGAACCGCAGATGAACGCCAGATGACAGGCCCAAAACCCGGGCCAGCTGCACCACAATCGCCCGCATGCTTCGCCAGCGCCTGACCCTCGCCCTCACCGTGCTCGCCCTGGCCGCCGTGATGGAGGGGCTGATGGCGCTTTGGGCATTGAACGTGGCAGCCCAGCACCTGGAGCGCGGGCGGGTGGTGGGCGACATCCAGCTGGGCTTTGTGGAGCTGTCGGTCACCAAGCAGCGCCTGCGCACCTGGGTCTCGCAGCGCCAGCTTGACGCTGGCGCTCAGCCCGCCGAGCGCGAACGCCTGCTGCGGTCCATGCGCGACACCCTGGCGCGACTGCAGAGCCTGGCACAGCGCGCGGCCACGCTAGATCCAGGCACCGAAACACGCACCGAGCACCTGCAGCGGCTGGACGCGCTGGCCGTGCTCACCGGCAGCGTGGACGCGCTGGCGCGCGAGATCGAGCGGGTGCAGCCGCTGCGCGCTGGCACCGACGCGCTCAACGCCTGGGACGCGCTCAACGAGCGTTTCGACATGAGCGATGGGCGCGACCTGCGCGAGCTGCTGGCGCAAGGCAGCGCGCGCGAGGCCGCTGCCGTGCAGCGCGAACGCCAGGCCGCCGACCGCACCCTGGCCTGGATGCGCACCCTCTGGATGGCCGCTGCCTCGTCGCTCGCCCTCGGCGCGCTCTTGCTGGCGGCCTACCTCACCCGCGCGCTGCGCCTGCCCCTGGAGCGGCTGAGCGCGGGCGCGCTCGCGCTGCAACGCGGCGATCTCGATCACCGCATTCCGGAGCAGGGGTGCGACGAATTCGCGGCTGTGGCACGCAGCGTCAACACCATGGCCGCCGAGCTCGCCCTGCACCGCACCGCCGAGCGCCAGACGCGCCAGCGGCTGGAAGAGCAGGTGCAGGCGCGCACCGCCGAGCTGCAGGGCGCGCTGCAAACGCTGCGCGATGTGGACGCGCGGCGGCGCCAGCTGTTTGCCGACATTAGCCACGAGCTGCGCACCCCCACCACCGCCATCCGTGGCGAGGCCGAGATCACGCTGCGCGGCCAGGCCAAACCGCCAGCCGAATACCAGGCGGCACTGCGCCGCATCGTGGACACCTCGGGCCAGCTGGGCCTGGTGATCAACGACCTGCTCACCATGGCGCGCAGCGACATCGACGCGCTGGCCCTGCAACGCCGCGCCATCGATCTGGCGCCTGTGCTCAGCGAGGCGCTGGAACAGGTGCAGGCCCTGGCCCACGAGCGTCGGGTCAAGATTCACACGACGCCGTTGCCCGAGGTGCCCCTGCCGCTGCTGGCCGACCCACAGCGCCTGCGCCAGCTGATCACCTTGTTGCTGGACAACGCGATCCGCTATTCGGCGCCGGGCGGCGAGGTGCGCGTGCGGGTGCTGCCCGCTGACGACACCACGCAGCGCTGTGTGGTGGAAGTGCGCAACGGCGGCATCGACATCGCACCCGACGAACTGCCGCATGTGTTCGAGCGCAACTTCCGCGGCGAGCGGGCGCGGCGCCACCGCGCCGATGGCAGCGGCCTGGGTCTGGCAATCGGCCAAGCGCTGGCGCGCGCACACGGCGGCGAGATTCGCCTGAGCAGCGACCCCATCCAAGGCACCACCGCTGCCCTGTGGCTGCCCATCACCCCCTACCTGGAACCTGACGAAACATGAACATCCTGGTGGTCGAAGACGATGCGCGCATTGCCGACTTTTTGCAGCGCGGCTTGCGCGCCGAGGGTCACCGGGTGCAGGTGGCCCGTACCGGCCCCGAAGGTCTGAGCATGGCGCGCGAAGCCGCGCGCGAAGCCCGCGAAAACGGTGACGCCACTGTGGTGCTGCTCGACGTGATGCTGCCCGGCATGAGCGGCCTGGAGGTGTGCCAGACCCTGCGCGCTGCCCAGGTGTCGCTGCCCATCCTGATGCTCACCGCGCTCACCACGCTGGAAGATCGCGTGGCCGGGCTGCGCCTGGGCGCCGACGACTACCTGTGCAAACCCTTCGAGTTCGAAGAACTGCTGGCACGCATTGACGCGCTGGCCCGGCGTGGCCGCACACAGGCACCACCCACGCCCACCCGCCTGAACGTGGCCGATCTCGAACTCGATCGCGAGGCCATGCGCGTCACCCGCGCTGGCCGCGCGCTCACGCTCACCGCGCGCGAGCTCGCCCTGCTGGAACTGCTGATGTCGGCGCCCGGCCGGCTGTTCAGCCGCGAGCGCATCCTGGCCAATGTGTGGGGCACCAGCGAAGACCCGCTGACCAATGTGGTGGACGTCTACATTCGCCGCTTGCGCAGCAAGATCGACGACGGCCACCCCTCGCCGCTGATCCACACCCTGCGCGGCCTGGGCTACCGAATGGAAGACCTGGGAGGCGGCCCAAATTTGGACACCGAAAGCCCTCGGGGTGAGATCCATTCACCACAAGTGACCCAATAAAGCCAGCCCCACGGTGTGTGCGGAAAAAGGCACACGCTGCAACACCGGTCCCAAACGACCACACTGGGCATACTTACTGACCGACTTTTATGGTTCACGCCCATGCTGAAACCCATCCTCGCCCTCACCGCCGCACTCGCCTGCTTACCGGCTTTGGCCCAAAACGCTCCGCCCGAATTCACCCGCTGCCTTGACGGCTTGCAGGCGCCGGCGCGTGCGGCTGGCGTGTCGGCTTCGACCTTTGATCGCCTCACCCAGGGTCTCGTGCCCGACATGGGCGTGATCGACAAGCTCAACTTTCAGCCCGAGTTCCGCACCGCCATCTGGGACTACCTCGCCGGCCTGGTGGACGAAGAACGGGTGACTGAGGGCCAGGCCAAGCTCGCGCAACACGCCGACACACTCAAGCGCGTGGAGCAGCGCTACGGCGTGGACCCAGCCACCGTGGTGGCGGTGTGGGGCGTGGAGAGCAACTTCGGCCAGACCTTCGGCAAGCACCCGCTGCTGCAGTCGCTCAGCACGCTGTCTTGTTTCGGTCGGCGACAAAGCTACTTTCGAGGCGAGTTCTTTGCCGCTCTGCGCATCCTGCAAAAAGGCGACATCGCGCCCGAGCGCCTCGTCGGCTCCTGGGCCGGCGCGTTTGGCCACACCCAGTTCATGCCCAGCACCTTCGAGCGCCTGGCGGTCGATTTTGATGGCGACGGTCGCGCCGACCTGATGGACAACGCCAGCGACGCACTGGCCTCCACCGCCAACTTTCTCGACAAAGCCGGCTGGCGCACCGGCCAGCCTTGGGGCTTCGAGGTGAAACTGCCAGCCGGCTTCAGCACGCAGGGCGAAGGCCGGCGCAGCAAGCGGGCCATCAGCGAATGGGCGCGGCGCGGCGTGACCCGGGTTGACGGCTCGCCCCTGCCGCTGGATGCAGGCAGCGCCGGCCTGCTCACCCCCGCTGGCCCCAGCGGCCCGGTGTTTCTGGTGCTGCGCAACTTCGATGCGCTCTACAGCTACAACGCCGCCGAGAGCTACGGCCTGGCCATCGCCCACCTGAGCGACCGCCTGCGCGGCGGCGGCTTGTTCGTCACCGCCTGGCCCACCGACGACCCCGGCATTTCTCGCGTCGAGCGCCGCGAGCTGCAAGGCCTGCTGATCCTGCGCGGCCACGACATCGGCGAGGTCGACGGCATGCTGGGCGAGCGCAGCCGCGCCGCGATCCGCGTCGAGCAACAAAAACTCGGGCAGGAAGTGAATGGACGCGGCGGCCTGAAGCTGCTGAAGTCGCTGCGCGACGGCGGCTGAGCATCGCTGGCGATGAGTCCGCTGACCGAGGCTTTGCTGGCGACCACCGCAGCGGCGGCCTGCATCCCCCTCGGGGGCCTGCTGGCGCTGCTGGCTCGCCAGCGACGCAAGTGGCTCGACGCCGAGGCGCGTCACTTCGTGGTTGCCTTGGGCGGGTGGCCTCAGGCGAACACAAACCCCGCACGGTGCTGCTGCAGATGCTCCTGCTCGTTGCACTCGGCCCGGCACTGGCGGCACTGGGCTGGTTCTTTCTCTCAGCGCACGCCGAGATCATGGGCGCCATCATGATCGCCGCCGCGGGCGCCATTCTGTATCTGGTGTTCCAGGACATCGCGCCCATGTCCCACATGCGCCATCGCTGGTTTCCACCCTTTGGCGCGGTGTGTGGTTTTGGCCTGGCCTTGCTCGGCCAGCGATGGATTGGCGGCTGAGCAGGGGCGAAGGTCCTCGCCACGCCAGGTGACGAGACGTCACACACCTGACACGCGAGGCGCTTACAAACAGGACTTCTTCCTTGTCTTGTCTGAACCGCCAACGCCATGCGATCTCTCACCACACGCCACCTGCTCCATACCCGTCTCTGTTCAGCGGCCCTGCTGCTGAGCCTCGCCGCCTGTGGCGGCGGTGGCGATGCCACACCGGTCGCACCGGCACCTGAGCAGACACCCCGCCTGCTGACGCTGGAAAAAATCGGCGGCTTTGCCCACAGCGGCGGCGCCTCGTCGGCTGAGATCACCGCCTACGACCCGCTGAGCAAGCGTCTGTTT
>JBLIJY010000094.1:0-7872 GCA_047636095.1 Hydrogenophaga sp.
TGCCTGCACGGCCGCGCCGAACTCGGCTTGGCGCCCGACGAATACGCTGCGCTGTCCATGGTGTTGCTGCGGCTGCTGGCGTTCAAACCCGCCGGCGCGCCAGCGGTCCTGGCAGATCCAGCGGAAAAAAAAACCCTGAAATCTGCGCCTGAGACGCGCGCACCCGCTGCGGTGCCCGCGCCGCGTATGGAGCCTAGCAGCGCCCACGCCGCACCGCGCCCGCCTGTGGCGTCTGCCCCTGCCCAAGCGCCAGCCACAGGCAAGCCACCACCTTGGGACGACGCCCCCCCAGGCCCCGATACCGCTCCGTCGCCGCCGCCATGGGTTGTCGCTGCCGAGGCGCCGGCCGCCACAAACAACCCTGTGATCGCGCCCGCGCTGCAGCCACATGCGGTACCGATACGCGACCCCGGCCCTTCCGAGCGGCTGAATCCGCGCAGCGCCGCGCCCGCGGTGTCTGAATCGAGTGAGCTCGCGCCCAGCGCCGAAGGCGAATTCTGGCTGGAGACGGTGCAGGCCTTGATCCAGACCGATGCGGTCACCGCTTTGGTGCGCGAACTGGCGCTGCAGTCACAGTTGGTCTCGCGCGACCCTGGCTGCTTGCTGCTGCGGGTGGAGCGCGAGTCGCTCACCCAGGGGGGCAGCAAAGACCGTTTGTGCGCCGCTTTGCAGGCCCATGGTCATGCTGTCGAGCTGGCGCTGGAGGTTGGTCCGGTCAGCGATTCGCCCGCGCGCCGCATCGCTGCGGCGGCCGCACGCCGCCAGCGCGAGGCCGAGCAATGGATCCTCGCTGATCCCTTCGTGCAAACCATGATGCGCGACTTTGGCGGCAAAATCGTGCCAGGCACACTGAAGGCACTCTCGATCTGAGTGCGCAGTTTTTTGATTTTTTGAATCCACACACAAGGACTTTCCCATGTTCAACAAAGGACAACTCGCAGGCCTCATGAAGCAGGCCCAGGCGATGCAAGACAACCTGAAAAAGGCGCAGGACGAGCTGGCATTCATTGAGGTCACGGGCGAATCGGGCGCGGGCCTGGTGAAGGTGCTCATGACCTGCAAGCACGACGTGAAACGCATCACCATCGACCCCAGCCTGCTGGCTGAGGACAAAGACATGCTCGAAGACCTGGTGGCGGCTGCCTTCAACGCGGCAGTCCGCAAGGCCGAGGAGACCACCAACGAAAAAATGGGCAAGCTCACGGCTGGGATGCCGGGCCTGCCCGGCGGCATGAAACTCCCGTTTTGACAGTTGCTGCGTGGCGGGGTGAAGGAAACTGAGCACCCCATGGCCGACAACCGTTCCTTAGAGCTGCTCGTGCAAGCGCTCAAGCGCCTGCCTGGCGTGGGTGTGAAATCGGCCCAGCGCATGGCGTTTCATCTGCTGCAACACGACCGGGCTGGCGCTTTGCAGCTCGCCCTGGCCCTGCAACAGGCCACCGAATCGGTGCGGCACTGTGTGCTGTGCCACACCTTCACCGAAGACGAAGTCTGTGTGACCTGTGCTGACACAAGGCGCGACCGCAGCTTGCTTTGTGTTGTTGAAACGCCGGCCGACCAAGCAGCGCTGGAGCGCACAGGGGCCTACAAGGGGCTGTTTTTTGTGCTGATGGGCAAGCTCAGTCCCCTCGACGGTGTGGGGCCGCGTGACATCGGTTTGCAAAAGCTGTTCGACAGGGTGGATGCGTTGACCGACGGCGAGCGTGAGGTGCGTGAGGTGATCCTAGCGACCAATTTCACGGCTGAAGGCGAGACCACCGCGCATGTGATTTCCCAAGGCTTGAAGTCGCGCGGTGTCGCAGTCACGCGGCTGGCGCGCGGTGTGCCGGTGGGCAGCGAGCTGGAGTATGTGGATCTGGGCACCATCGCCCACGCGCTGGTGGACCGGCGATGATGGGTATTGACCGGCCGCACGGCCAAATCTGGATTGAAGGACAACCATGACGATGGCAGGACTGACTCTGGCCTACTGGGCCGTGCTGGTGGCGGCCCTGCTGCCCATCGTGTGCGCGGGCATCGCCAAATGGGGCTCGTTTGGCAAGTCGCGGCACGACGGCGGTTACGACAACCACGATCCGCGCGCTTGGCTGGCACGCCAGAGCGGCTGGCGTGTCCGCGCCAACGCAGCGCAAACTAACAGTTTTGAGGCGCTGCCATTTTTCATTGGCGCGGTGATCATTGCCCACCAGAGCGGCGCGTTGCAGCTGCGCCTGGATTTGCTGGCCTGGGCCTTTGTGGCGCTGCGCCTGACCTATATCGCCCTGTATGTGGCTGACAAGGCCAGCGTGCGCAGCCTGATCTGGGTCGCCGGCTTGGCAGTGAACAGCGCCATTTTGTTCGCCTGAGGCCATCCGCCCGGCGCGTTCAGTCAATCCGCCCACTTGTGTCAATTTGTTGAAAAATCCCTCGGGGGAAACCCGCTCGGGAATCGTCCCGATGCGCCTGTTGGCGAGCCACTTTAGGCTTGACATCCAACCAACAACAGACGCAACAGGGGAATCACATGTGGAACCGGCGCCAATGGGGCCTGGCCATCGCAGCGACAGCGGGCTCTTGGCTCACAGCAAGGCCGCTCGGTGCGCAAACAAGGGTATCTGCGCGACGCGAGCGCGTGGTGGTGGCGGCAGACCACAAATCTTCCTTTTGCTATTTGCCGCTCACGCTCGCCGAGCGCCTGGGCTTTTTCACCATAGAAGGGCTCAATGTGCAGGTGCGCGAGCTGCCCAACTCAGCCCAGGCTGCCCAGGCGGTGCTGGCCAATGAGGCGCAGGTGCTGTGCGGACCGTTCAGCAGCTCGCTCTACCTTCAGGCACGGGGCCAATGGCTGAAATCGTTTGTGCTGCAAGGTCGCACACCGCACATGGTGTTTGGTGTTTCTCAGCGCTTGCAGGGGCGTTATCAGACCCCGCAGGATTTGCGGGGCAGAAAAATCGGCGTGATGGCACTGGGTTCGGCTTCGCAGCGGATGGTGCGCATGCTGTTGCAGCGCGCTGGCGTGAGCGAGGGCGAAGTGCAATTTCTGGCGGTGGAGGAGCTCTGGGCCGCCGTGGCCGCGATGCGCAGTGGCCAGATCGATGCCATTTGCCACAGCGACCTGGCGATCACCGAGCTGGAGCAGGGTGGAGACCTTCGCGTGGTGGCCGATTTGCGCACACTGCGCGGCAGCACCGAGCTGTTTGGCGGCCCTTGGGCCTCGGGCTGTCTGAGCGCGCCTACAGCGTTTGTTGACGTCAACGCCACGGTGGTTCAGGCACTGGCCAATGGCATAGTACATGCCCTCAAGTGGTTGCAAACCGCTGGCCCGTCGGATCTGATCAAGGCGGTGCCGGAGACCTATTTTCAAGGCGATCGAGCACTGTACCTGGCGGCTTTCATGCGTGCACGAGAGGCTTGGTCGCCCGACGGCTTGATGCCCGATCAAGGTCCTGCCACCGTGGCACGCACCCTAAGCGCTGCGTCGGAATCGGGTGGCTTTGACCGGCTGGAACTGGCGAAAAGTTTCACCAACGAGTTCGCGCGCCGAGCAAAGGCGAAGTTCAAGGCCTGAATCCTGTGGCATTGGTCATCAGGGCTTCTGGCTGGCTACCTGGGCGGGTGCCTTCTTGGCTGCCACCGAACGCGGTTTTTTGTCGGCAGCCACGGCTTTTTTGCCAGAGGCTTTGGCGCGTTGCGTCTGGGCCAAAGGACGGGCCTTCGGTGACGCTTTGGCCCGGACCGCGCTGACCGATCGTTTGCTGCGGCTCGTGGTGGCCGCTGGCTTGGGCAACATCAGCGTGACGCGCTGCCCCAGCTTCAGCGTTGCGTTGACCGCCAGTTTGTTCCAGCCGGCGGCGCTCACTGGGCTCACGCCATAGCGCGCAGCGAGCCGCGCCAAGTTGTCACCTTTTCTGGCCTTGACTGTGACCCGCCGCAGAACCACCTCGGGCTGCAAGCTCAGGTGTCCGTTGTCGGCCACGCGACCGTCCACGTCGCGGTTGTGCTGCTCGCTTCTGGGCACCAGCAGGCTGGAGCCCGCGCGCACCAGCATGCCTGATGGAATGCTGTTGATGCTGCGCAGCTGGGCCTCGCTCGTGCCGACCCGGTCGGCAGCGGCAGCAGCGCTCATGGTGCTGGGCACGACCCAGGCGGTCCAGCTTGCCAGGCGCCCGCCGTGCCCTTGCAGGTTGCGCAAAAACACGGTGGCGCTTTCCCAAGGCAGCAAAATGGTGGGCGTGCCGGAGGCCATCACCAACGGGTGTTTCTGCGCTGGGTTGAGCGCGCGGAAATCGGCCTCGCTGATCTCTGCCAAGCGCGCGATCAGCGCCACATCCATGTCGCGCTCGATCACCACGGTGTCGAAAAACGGGTGGTTGCCGATGTGGGGCAGCTGGGTGCTGAACGCCTCTGGCCGGGCGATGATGTTTTTCACCGCCTGCAGCTTGGGCACGTACATGCGCGTTTCCTGCGGCATGGTGAGGTCGGTGTAGCCGGTGGGCAGACCCTCGCGCGAGTTGCGTGTGATGGCGCGGTTCACGCTGCCCTGGCCCCAGTTGTAGGCCGCCAGCGCCAGGTGCCAGTTGCCGAATCGGTCGTGCAGCTGCTGCAAATAATCGAGCGCGGCGCGGGTGGAGGCCAACACATCGCGGCGGTCGTCGCGAAACACGTTTTGCTTCAGATCGAACGATTCGCCGGTGGCCGGCATGAACTGCCACATACCGGCCGCGCGCGCGCTGGACACCGCTTGCGGGTTGAAGGCACTCTCAATGAAAGGCAGCAGCGCCAGCTCCATCGGCATGTTGCGGCGTTCGATTTCTTCGACGATGTGAAACAGGTAGCGGCTGGAGCGCTCGGTCATGCGCTGGATGTAGTCGGGCCGGGTGGCGTACCACTGCTCGCGGTCGCTCACCAGATCGCCTTCCAGGTCGGTCATGGCGAAGCCGCGCCGGATGCGCTCCCACAGGTCGGCGGGCGCGGCCAGTGAGGCCACCGGCGCACGGCTGGTGTCTGCGCTGCCGATGGCGCTCAAGGGGCCTTGAACGATGTAGGGTGCCGAGGGGCGATAAACCGAGTAAGCGGCGTCGCTTGCATCGGCTGTGGGCGGTTGGGCGGTGCTGCTGGTTGGCTCTGGAGTTGGGCCCGAGCCGGGCGCGGTCACCGCGCAACCGCCGAGCGTCAGGGCCATCAGCGCGACGGCGGTGGTGCCAAACCGGCGAAAGTCAGTCAAAGAAGCCAGGCGAGCAAGACGAGGGCGGGAAGCGCAGGAGGAGTCTGGGTGCATCAAAAAACATTCTTCCATTCGCGCAGGGTGGCAAAGATCTCTAGGGGGTCGTCGCCACAGGCGGGGTTGTGGGTCTGCGCTGCCACGGCCAGCGAAGGCTGGTGGGCGCGCAGAAAGGGATTGACGGCCTGCTCCAGGCCGATGGTGCTGGGCAGCGTGGGCAGGTTTTTCGCGCGCTGGGTATTGCACCACTGGCGGTACTGAGTCAGCGCCGTGTTGTCTGGTTCCACGGTTTGCGCAAATCGCAGGTTCGACAGCGTGTATTCGTGGGTGCAGCAAACGCGGGTGGCTGCGGGCAGGGCGGCCAGTCGCGAAAGTGAGGACAACATTTGCGCCGGTGTACCCTCGAACAACCGCCCACAGCCAGCAGAAAACAGCGTGTCGCCGCAGAACAGCAAGGGTGCGCCGTCCATCTCCTCAAGGTAGTAGGCGATGTGGCCAGCGGTGTGGCCCGGCACATCGATCACCACAAAGCGCAGGCCCAGTGCCTCGGCTGTTTGCCCGCCGGTCACGCGCTGCAGTGGCTCGGGCATGGGTTCACCCACCGGGCCGATCACGCGCGCACCCGTGGCCTCGCGAAGCACCGCCACCCCGCCGGTGTGGTCGCCGTGGTGGTGGGTGATCAAAATGGTGTCCAGCGTCAACCGGTGTTCGGCCAGATAGGCCTGCACACCAGACGCTTCGCCGGGATCGACCACCAAGGCCCGAGCACCGTCGTGCAGCACCCAGATGTAGTTGTCGGTGAAAGCAGCAAGGGGATAGAGGTGCATGGGGTCGGCTGTGGGTGTGGGACGTGTAGAGTCCGGTGAACAGCCCGATCCTACCGGCACATCCTGCACTTGGGTGTGTGCCGATCGGGGCTCCGGCATAGAGAACCTGAACGGCCTGTTTGAAACCAAGCAAACGATGAGCGAACCAATCACAGGCTTGAGCGAGTGGCTACAGACGGCGCCTGGGCGGTACATGCTGGGTTGGGAGCAGGCCCAGTTCGACATCACCGTGGCCGATTTTTTCGGCTTCAACGCCCTGCAACTTGGTCTGGTGGAACTCGACGCCTTGCGCGCCAACCGCATGCCGCACCGCTGGTTGGCGTTGCCCGAAGAAGCGTCTGGGCCAGCTGCCGCACCGGTTGTTGGCACTGCCAACAGCCCGGCGGCGTCCAAGCAACGGGTCCATTTGGTCACCAACGCCGCTGCCTTGCCGTTTCCCGCTGCCAGCCTCGATTTGCTGGTGTTGCCGCACACGCTGGAACTCAGCGCAGACCCGCACCATGTGCTGCGCGAGGTCGAGCGGGTGCTGGTGCCCGAGGGCAGGGTGGTGATTTCGGGGCTGAACCCAGCCAGCCTGTGGGGCTTTCGCCAGGGGCGCGGTCACCTCTGGTCGCGCTTGCGCTTGCCGGGTGCGACACCGCCCAAGCTGTACCTGCCCGAGGCGGGCGATTTCATCGGTCCTTGGCGCTTGCGCGACTGGCTGCGCCTGCTCGGCTTTGAAGTAGAGTCAGACCGCTATGGTTGTTACAGACCAGCGGTCAGCAGCGAAAAATGGCTGGAACGCACCGCCTGGATGGACCGAACAGGCGCTCGTTGGTGGCCCGTTTTCGGTGCGGTGTATTTCGTGGTGGCCGTCAAGCGGGTGCACGGTGTGCGTCTGCTGGGACCGGCCTGGAAGCCACGTCGCGCGTCGGCTTCTGTGGGCTCGGTGCCGGTGACGAACCGGCGGTGAAGCCCGCTCGGATGCGGCCTGGTCTGGCGGCATCGCCCTGGCGCCATGACCCGCTGTTGTGGCGTTTCTCTATTTCTTCGGAGATTTTTGTTTGTGAATCACGTGATCATGTACACCGACGGCGCCTGCAAAGGCAACCCTGGCCCGGGTGGCTGGGGCGTCTACCTGCAATCGGACGGACATGAAAAGGAGCTGTGGGGCGGTGAACGCGGCACCACCAACAACCGCATGGAGCTCACCGCGGTGATCGAAGGGCTGATCGCCCTGAAACGCCCTTGCCGTGTGGCTGTGTACCTCGACAGCGAGTACGTGCGCAAGGGCATCACCGAATGGATTCATGGCTGGAAAGCCAAAGGCTGGAAGACGGCGGCCCGGCAGCCGGTGAAGAACGCCGACCTGTGGCAAAAACTGGACGCGCTGACACACGACGGCGTGCACCAGATCGACTGGCATTGGGTCAAGGGCCACGCCGGCAATGTGGGCAATGAACGCGCCGATGCGCTGGCCAACCGGGGCGTGCCGGCCTGAGGGCAGGGTCGCGGGCTGGCAATGCCCGAGTGGCTGGGTGTTTGGGCGAACACTGCTAAATTTCGGCGACTTGCTGATTCCCGACCAACAGCGGCCTATTCTGGCCCGACGGTGCCTTTTCGATGCAAATGCGCATGGCACACACAACGCGTTGGGCCTGGATGGCGATGATCAGTCTAGGCCTGGTGACTGCAGCACCCGCCCTAGCGCTTGCTGCGTCCACCGCAACGCCCACTCGTGCAGGTGACGGCGCACCGGCAGTCAAAGTGGCGCGGGTTGCCACCGCGCGCATTCAAGGTAACTATTCAGCCCTCCATCCCCGAAGCAAAAGCCCCCTGGTTCGCCGCTAAACTTCTCCGCCATGA
>JBLIJY010000095.1:0-7766 GCA_047636095.1 Hydrogenophaga sp.
GAATGCTTGGCTGACATCGGCCATCGCCGCGCTCACCGGGCGGGCACCCAGTTTTTCTGCGATGCGGGTGGTGGTCTGGTTGTACGTCCTCATGCCCAAGCCCTTTAGGTCCGCCGGCGTCTTCAGCGCCATTCGGGCGTACAGCCCCTGCGGGGGCCAGGGCACGGCATACAACACCTTCAAGCCCCGGCGTGCGAATTCGGTTTCAACCAGCGGTTTTTGCAAGTCCCAAAGGCGCCTCGCATCGTCGTAGCCCTTGACCACAAACGGTATGGCATCGGCGCCTGCAATCGGCATGTCAGCAACCAGATTGATCAGGATCGTTTCACCCGCTGCGACCTTGCCTTCCTTGACTGCCTGCGGTATGTCGGGAAGCTTGATCAACGAACCGCCTGCTTGCACATTGATGCGCAAACTCCCCTGACTCAGCGCCTGAACATCGCTGGCAAAAGCCAGAATATTCTGGGTTTGAAACGACGATGGGCTGTAGCCAGATGCCAAGGTCCAGTCAGTTTGGGCGTGTGCCATCGACACCGCGAGGCATGCGGTCAGGCAAAGCGATCTCATCGAATACCTTTCGCGGGCGAACGCTGCGTTACATCTTGCTCGGCAGCCAGAGCACCAGGTCTGGAAAGAAATAGAGCATGAGCACAGCGCCCAGCATCAACAGAAACATCGGCAGTGCGGCACGCGCGAGGTAGGTGATCTGGTGACCGGTGAGGCCCTGCAAGACAAACAGATTCAAGCCCACCGGCGGCGTGATCTGGGCCATCTCCACCACCAGCACCACGAAAATCCCGAACCAGATCAGGTCCAACCCGGCGGCCTGCACCGTGGGCATCAACACGCCGATGGTGAGCACCACCATGGAGATGCCATCGAGAAAACAGCCCAGGATCAGAAAAAAGATGGTGAGACACAGCACCAGCACCAGCGGCGAGAGGTTCATCGCCCCGATGAATTCAGCCAGGTGGCGCGGAAGCCCCACGAAGCCCATGGCCAGTGTCAGAAAAGCGGCGCCTGCGAGGATCAGACCAATCATGCAGTACACCCGGCAGGCAGCGGCCAAGCCCTCGGTCACCTTCTTCCAGCTCAGGCTGCCTTCAGCCGCCGCGAGCCCGAAAGAGCCCAGTACGCCGATGGCAGCCGCTTCGGTGGCGGTGGCCACACCGGAATAAATCGACCCCAATACCGCGCCGATCAACAGCACCACAGGGATCAGGTGGCGGGCCGCAAACAGTTTCTGCCGCAGGCTGAAATCAGCATCGGCGGCGGGGATCTTGTCTTTGTTGAACAGCGACCAGATGGCGATGTAGCCCATGAACAGCGTCGCCAGCAGCAGGCCAGGCAAGACGCCGGCGACGAACAGCTTGGCGATCGACACATCGGCCGCCACGCCGTAGACGATCATGATGATGGACGGCGGAATCAGCAGGCCCAGCGTGGCCGCGCCCGCCAGCGTCCCCACGGCGATCGACTCGGGGTAGCCGCGCTGGCGCAGCTCAGGCAACGAAATGCGTCCGATCGTGGCGCAGGTCGCGGCCGACGAGCCGGAGACCGCCGCGAAGATGGTGCTGCCAATCACGTTCACATGCAACAGGCGACCGGGCATGCGGTTGAACCACGGCGCGAGGCCCTGGAACATGTCCTGCGACAGGCGGGTACGAAACAAAATTTCCCCCATCCACAGAAAGAGCGGCAACGCGGTGAGCGTCCAGCTGGAGCTGGCGCCCCAGATGGTTAGCGCCATCGCATCGCCCACCGGGCGCGAACTCACGAACTGCATCGCCACCATGCCCACCGCGAGCAGCGCGAGACCAATCCACACACCGGAAGACAGAATCACAAAAAGAAAAATGACCAAGCCCAAAGCCAGCAACACGTCCATGGCGCACTTTCAATTGATTGACAGGAAAACGCTGCACGCCAGGCGGCGCCAGCGCGCAGCGCTCACTCCGTGGGAGTGGCTTCGCCAGAAGGCTCTTTGAAGAACGCCCGCCCCTGCACCCGGTTCACCAAGGCGTGCAAAAAGGCGAATGCAAACCCCACCGTGCCCAGCGCCATGCTGAGTTGGGGAATCCACATCGGCGTGGCATCGCCCGTGGGCGCCACGTCGTGATAAAGGTGCGAGAACCAGACCAGGCGGCAGGAAAACCAGGCCAGGTAGGTGGCCATGGCCAGCCCAGCGCCCAGACCCCAATACTCCAGCCAGGCCCGGGTGCGTGAGCCCACGTTTTGCAGCACAACCGTGACGCGGATGTGATCGCCCTGCTGGAATGCCGAGGGCAGAGCAAGAAAGAAAGCGGCAGCAATCGAGTAGCCGGCATAGCCGTCCAGCCCGGTGATGCTCCAGCCATCCACCAGGCGGGTGGCGATGTTCAGCGTGATGGCCAACAAAGCGCCGAACATGGACAGACAGGCCAGCACCAACAGGCTGCGGTAAGTGAGTCGGGCAAAGGTGTCCATGCTGGTCTCGCGGGCGACGGTATTTCAAAAGGGGTTCGCATGCCCAGGCTTGGGGCATGCGAACGGAGCGCGGCGCTGTGTGTCTGCGCCCTCAAGGCTTACTTCTTGCGGTAGGCGTCAATGATGGCTTTGCCATCGGCCCCAGCCGAGGCCAGCCAATCGTTGGTCATGGTCTCGCCAATGGCGGCCAGTGCCTTCTTCACGCTGTCTGCGGGCTCGGCAATCGTCACGCCGTTGGCCTTGAGAATGGCGATCGAATCCGCATCCACCTTTTCGCTGGCTGCGGTGCCACGCATCTCAGCCGCGGCCGCGGCTTTGAGTACGGCGTCTTGCGTGGGCTTGTCCAGCGCATCGAAAGCCTTCTGGCTCACCGCGGTCACGTTGCGCGGCAACCAGGCGCTGACCGGGTAGAAGAATTTGACCTGCTCGAACAGCTTGCCATCGGCCCCGCTGGCGCTCGACGTCAGGAAATTGTTGGCGGCACCAGTGGCCAGCGCCTGGCTGAGCTCAGGCAGCTGAATGGTCACCGGCGAGGCGCCCAGCATCTGGGCAATCTTGGTGGTGGCCGGGTTGTAGGCGCGCATTTTGGTGCCCTTGAAGTCATCAGGACCGCTGATCGGCTTGACCGAATACAGCGACTGTCCTGGCCATGGGACTGAGAACAGCATCTTGATGCCCTGCCCGGCCAGCACCTTGGTCTGCGCCGGCTTGGCCGCTTCATGCAAGCGCTTGGAATCGGCGTAGCTGGTGGCGAGGAAGGGAATGGAGTCCACCCCAAACAGCGGGTTCTCGTTGGACATGCCGGAGATGAGGAACTCACCGGCGGGCGCCAGGCCGCTCTGGATCGCGCGCTTGATCTCGGGCTGCTTGAACAAGGCGCCGCCCGGGTGGACCGTGATCTTGAGCTTGCCACCGGTGGCCTGCTCCACGTCTTTGGCGAACTGCACCACGTTCTGGGTCTGGAAGGTGTTGGCGCCATAGCCCGTGGGCAAATCCCACGTGGTTTGCGCCTGGGCGAGGCCCACAACGGCAAGAGAGGAGAGGCAGAAGACGAACTTTTTCATGGGAGGCTCCTTGGTTAAAAACTGGCTAGTTGGCTGTTGAAGAGATCGGTGATGAGCATGGCGCCCGGCGCGTGGGTGATGCACAGGGGCGGACGCGCTTGGCGAATCGCAGCCTGGGGCGTGACGCCGCAAGCCCAGAACACAGGCAATTCGTCGGGCAGCACCTCCACCGCGTCGCCGTAGTCGGGCGTTGCGAGGTCGTGGATACCAATGAGAGCGGGGTCGCCCAAGTGCACCGGAGCGCCATGCACCTGCGGGAAACGCGAAGTCACTTGCACAGCGCGGATGGCGTCAGCCGCCTTCAGCGGCCGCATCGACACCACCATGGGCCCGTGAAAGGGCCCCGCCGCCAGCGTGGGCAGGTTCGAGCGGTACATGGCCACGTTTTTGCCCTGATCCACATGGCGCAACCGCAAGCCGGCTTCCATCAAGGCCTGCTCGAAAGAGAAGGAGCAACCAATCACGAACGTCACCAGGTCCTCGCGCCACAGCGCCTCGATGTTGGGGCGCTCCTCGACCAGCTCGCCATCGCGCCAGACGCGGTACATCGGCACATCGGTGCAGATGTTGATGTCTTGGCCTAAGGTCGGCAGCATGGCCTCACCGGGCTCGGACACCGCCAGCAAAGGGCATGGCTTGGGATTGCGCTGGCAAAAGCGCAAGAAGTCGTTGGCCTCGCGCTCGGGCAAGATCACCACGTTGCCCTGCACACGGTCTTGCGCAAAACCGCTGGTGTGAGAGGTCCAGCGGTTTTGCCGAATCGCTTGGCGCAACGTCGGCAGGTCGTCAACCCGTGACGATTCGTTCTTCGGTGCGATCTCCAGGGTGGTCATCGTTCGTTCAACTCCGAGGTGGTGAGTGGCGTTGTAGCAGCTGCGAGGTTCGCATTGTGTTGAGCGCAGACCATCTGATCAAATGGAAAAAATTTCGCTTACCTCATCACTTTTTTCGATGATCAAAAAAGGTGCGCGATGCACCATTTCATTCTTGTCTTTTGCACCAGCGCGGGGCTTATTGAGCCAATTGAACGGGCCTGCAGTCCCCTTGGCGCTCAACGCTTGGGCTTGCGATCAGGGAAAACACCAACAAAAGCCACGGCGGAACTCACCACCGCCTCGACCGCCCGCGAAGAGGGATCGGTGCGATAGCTGGCATGGATCGGCAAAGGTTCCAGGCTCGCGTCGCACTTCAGCACCTTGAGATCGTTGTAGCCGTCGATGCGGCTCACCGCTTGCAACGGCAGCGTCGCCACGCCCAAGCCACCTTGCACCAGCTGGATCATGGCGGAGATGGAAGACACGGTATGGATGCGGCCCGGGGTTTCGCCAGACTGGCGAAACAGCTCCAGCAGCATCACGTGGGGCTGCGAGCCACGCTGGAAGGTTAGGATCTCACGCTGCGCAATCTCCAGGAGGCTAAAGCGCCGCTTGCGATCGATGCGCGCGTTGCCAATGAAGCCCATGGCCATGGGCGGGAGCGCCACTGTTCGCACTTCTTCGCCGGCGGCAGACAGGGCAGCAAACACCAAATCTTGAGTGCCGCGCTTGACCTGATCGATCAGGATCGGCGAGGTCTCCACCGACAGCTCCAGCTCCAGCCCGGGAAAATCTTCTCGCAAGCGCCCGATCCAGGGAATGAGCCAAGCGTGCAGCACCGACTCGATAGCGCCAATGCGCATGGACACCGCTTCGGTACCCCCCGTTCCCATCTCGTACTTGATTTCGCGCTGAAGCTCCAGCAGCCGCTGCGCATAGACCAGAAACCGGGTGCCAGCCACCGTCATGCGGAACTGTTTGTCGCGTCGGTCCAACAGCAAGACCCCCAGCTCTTCCTCCAGCGTGGCGATGCGGCTGGACATGGCGGACTGGGTGAGAAACAGCTTCTCAGCGGCGCGTGTCACGCTCTTGAGGGTGGCCACCCAGTAAAAAGCCTCGACAAAGCGCAGGTTCATGGCGAATAGCCCTTCCTCTAAGATCGCACGCAAGCCCAACCCCGGGCGCATCTCAATGGCAAGGAATTTTGTGTTCAAGAATGTGACGTTGTACCGCATCGCGCCCGGCTGGGCCCCGACGCTGGAGGCCATGGAGGCCGCGCTGGACGCACTGCGCTTTGTGCCCTGTGCGGCTTCTCAAGACAAATCGGTCGGCTGGGCAGAGCCGCGCGGCGAGGCACATGGCCCGCTGGTGGAATCGGTGGCTGGCCAGCGCATCCTGAAGTTCGTGATGGAAACCAAGGCGGTGCCGGGCGATATCGTGCGTGAGAAAGCGCAAGAAGAAGCCGACCACATCGAAGCCACCACCGGCCGCAAGCCCGGTAAAAAAGAAACCAAGTCGCTGCGCGAAGACGCGCTGATGGCCTTGTTGCCCATGGCCTTTCCGCGCCGTGGCAGCGTGTGGGTATGGATCGATCTGGTCAACCACCTGCTCATCACCGACGCGAGCAGCCAGAGCAAGGTCGATGAACTCGTGACCTCGCTGGTCAACGCCTTCAACGACCTCAGCCTCACCTTGCTGCAAACGGCTGTGACGCCGCAAACGGCCATGACGAACTGGCTTGCTGCCGAGTCGCCCGACGCCTGGCCGCAGGGCTTCAACGTAGAGCGCGAATGCGAGCTGAAATCGGGCGATGAAGAAAAGAGCGTGGTCAAATTCACCCGCCACAACCTCGCCACCGATGAGGTGCGCCAGCACATCACCGAGGGAAAGCTGCCCACGAAACTGGCCATGAGCTGGGAAGGCCGAATCGGCTTCATGCTCACAGAAGCCATGCAGCTGAAGAAAGTCTCGTTCCTGGAAGGCGTGTTCGACGACCGAGCCAGCAGCGACAACAACGGCGATGACAGCGGCTTCGACACCGATGTGGCCTTGTCCACCGGCGAGTTGCAAAAGCTCATTCCCGAGCTGATCGAGGCGCTGGGCGGTGAACTGGCCTTGGGCGCCGCGGCACCAGGCACAACCGATGCGTCCGGTACAGCGCCCAAGCGCGAAGCAGTGACCGCGGTGGGTGACGACGGCGACCCGCCGTTCTGAATCGCACCCACCAGCCCGATCTGACACACCCGTCATGGCGACCCCAACAGGCGCGACAGCCCCATGCTGAGCGCTGTCGCCATCTCGTTGGGCGCCTCGCTGGGTGCCCTGGCGCGCTGGCAGCTCAGTCTGTGGCTCAGCCCGCTGCCCAGCCACGCCGCCCTGCCCTGGGGCACGCTGGCGGCCAACTGGATCGGCGCCTACGCGATCGGCGCAGCCGTGGTGTTTTTCCAGAGCCAGACGCAGATCGACCCGGCCTGGCGGCTGGCGATCGTGACCGGGTTCCTAGGCGCTCTCACCACCTTTTCCACCTTTTCGGTGGAGGTGGTGAGCATGCTGCAACACGGGCGCTGGTTGCTGGCAGCGGCCACCGCTGGCCTGCATGTGTTCGGCTCGCTGCTGCTCACCTGGGCGGGCATGCGCAGCGCAGCAGCGTGGTACGCCGGCGCCTGAGGCGCTCAGCCCTTCAGCGTGGCGCCGCTGCTGTCGGTGACTTCAACCGCAATTGGAATGCCCTCGCGCGCACTCATGGATACGGTGCAAAATTCTTCGAACTGCGGCAACACGCGCTCCAAGTGCTCAATCTCCGCTGCAGCGCGGCCCAGCGCGATTTGCACGCGGATGCCGATGATGCGCAAGCGCTTGTGCTCGTTGCGCTCTACCGTGGGCGTGGCGGTCGCCACCAGGGTACCCGGGTCCTGCTTGAACTTCTGCAATGCAAACAGCAAGTTGGCGCTCAGGCGGTTGGCCAAGGCGGCCATCAGCATGGCGTCGGGTGAAGGACCGGTGCCTTGGCCCAGCGGCACCGGTTCGTCAGCCAGCCAATCCGGCAGGCCTTTACCGAAGTCCACCAGAAATTGGTAGCCCGACTGGCGTGTGATCGTGACCAGGGCTTGCTCGCTCATGAAATGCTCCATCAGAAGTTGCAGTACCCGCCCCATGTCCAAACAAGCGGCAGAGCAAACGCGCAGCGTACGGCGCTCACCCCGGCAAGGGCTTGACGCAAGACAAGCGCAGGGTCAATTTGTCCTTATTTGCCATGGGGCAAAACTGTCATCGGTGTGTGCTCCGGAGCCGATACAAAGGCCTTGACCTGCCGCAAGGGTTATGCAGCACGCCGCGGTCAGCAGCTGGTGGGTGTTCGACAATATCAGCCTGGGTTTGCAGGGGCGGGGAGCGGTGACTGTCTTGCCAGAAGCGCTCGATG
>JBLIJY010000096.1:0-7740 GCA_047636095.1 Hydrogenophaga sp.
CCCCGCGATCGACTACACCCAGCCCGAGTCGGTCGCGGCTTGCGCGCAGTGGGTGGCCGATCGCTTGGCGCAGCGCGGCGAGACGCTGGCGCGGCTCATCGTGGCCACCGGTTTTCTGCACGGCGAGACCACATCAGGCACCCGCGCCGAGCCCGAGCGCTCGTGGCAGCATCTGGAGGCCGACGCCCTGGCGCACAGCTTCGCGGTGAACGCCATCGGCCCGGCGCTGGTGATGCGCCATTTCCTGCCGCTGCTGCCGCGCCAGGGGCGGTGTCTGGCGGCTTTTTTCTCGGCGCGGGTGGGCAGCATCGGCGACAACGCGCTGGGCGGCTGGTACGCCTACCGCGCGGCGAAGGCCGCACTCAACCAGCTGGTGCACACGGCATCCATCGAACTGGCGCGACGCAACCGCGAGGCGGTGTGTGTGACCCTGCACCCCGGCACGGTGGACACGCCGCTGTCGCAGCCGTTTGCCAAGACCGGGTTGACGGTGCGCCCGCCCGAGGTGGCGGCGGCCGAGTTGATCGCGGTGATGGACGGACTCACCGCTGCGCAGACGGGTGGCTTCTTCGACCACCAAGGCAAAACCGTGCCCTGGTGAAGCGGCCACGCCCAGGCCCGTGTCAGCAGACAGCGGGGAAGTCGCACCAGGATGCCGAAGAACCGGCTCTGCCGGGCCGCCAGCATCGCCCCCTGGGGGGTGACGCCGAAGGCGGCGCGGGGGATTAGTAGGAATACACACCGCGACCGGTTTTGCGCCCCAGCCAGCCCGCCGCCACCATTTCTTTGAGCAGCGGCGCTGGGCGGTACTTGCTGTCGTTGAATTCGGCCATGTAGACGTTCATTACCGCCAGACACACGTCCAGACCGATCATGTCGGCCAGGGCCAGCGGGCCGATGGGTTGGTTGGTGCCGAGCTTCATGCCCGCGTCGATGTCTTCTGGCGTGGCCAGGCCTTCGGCCAGCACGAAAAAGGCCTCGTTGATCATGGGCACCAAGATGCGGTTGACCACAAAGCCGGGCGCGTTCTTCACCGTGATCGGTGACTTGCCCAGGCGCTCGGCCAGCGCTTTCACCGCGTCGTGCGTGGCGTCGCTGGTTTGCAGGCCGCGAATGATTTCCACTAACGCCATCATTGGCACCGGGTTGAAGAAGTGCATGCCAATGAAACGGTCGGCGCGCTGGGTGGCCGCGGCCAGCTTGGTGATGCTGATCGAGCTGGTGTTGGTCGCCACGATCACCTCGGGCGCGAGCAGGCTGTCGAGCTGCTGCAGGATCTTGATCTTGAGCCCTTCGCTCTCGGTGGCGGCCTCGATCACCAGCTGCGCGTCCTTGAGGTCGTCGTAGCTCGTCGAGCCCTGGATCAAGCCGAGCGCGGTAGCTTTGTCGGCGGCGCTGATCTTGTCTTTCTTGATCAGGCGGTCCAGGCTGCTGGCCACGCTGGCCAGGCCTTTGTCGATCGCGGCTTGGTTGATGTCGACCAGCACCACGCGGATGCCGTGGGTGGCGCAGGCCTGGGCGATGCCGTTGCCCATGGTGCCCGAGCCGATGATGCCGACGGTCTGGATGGGGTTGCTCATGTGGGGGTGGCTCCTGAAAAAGATAGAAAAACGATGGTGAAGGTGTGCATTGGGCCGCCGCCTGCTGTCCAGTCGTCCAAGTGTCGGCATTAGGCGAGGCTGCCTACCGAGCGCCGCAGGCCCTGTGCTAACTTGGGATGGGGCCTGTGAGCAGGTCTTTGATTGTCCCGCATGGCCCGACGTTTTCCGCTGTCAGGCGCCTTGCGGGCGGTAGCAACAGCCGATCTGTATGGCCAGTGGCCAACGGATCGCACGCAGGAAATTCCATGTACGACTACATCATCGTCGGCGGCGGTTCGGCCGGCAGCGTGCTGGCCGGGCGCTTGAGCGAAGACCCAGCGATCCAGGTGGCCCTGATTGAGGCGGGCCCGGCCGATCGCAGCGTGTTGATCCACTGCCCGGCTGGTCTGGCGGTGATGGCCAAGTACGCGCTCAACGGTTGGGGTTACAGCACGGTGCCACAGCCTGGGCTCAATGGTCGCCGTGGCTACCAGCCGCGTGGCAAGGTGCTGGGTGGGTCGAGCTCCATCAACGCCATGGTCTACGCGCGTGGCGTTGCCTGGGACTACGACCAGTGGGCCGCGCAAGGCAACCCGGGATGGTCGTGGGCCGATGTGCTGCCGTATTTCAAGCGTGCCGAACACAACGAGCGCGGTGCCGATGCGCTGCACGGCCAGGGCGGCCCGCTCCATGTGATGGACCTGCGCAGCCCCAACGCATTTTTGCCCGCCTACATCGAGGCGGGCAAGCAGGCGGGCCACCGATACAACCCCGATTTCAATGGCCCCAAGCAGGAGGGCGTGGGCGCCTACCAAGTGACGCACAAGAACGGCGAGCGCTGGAGCGCCGCCAAGGGCTACCTCACGCCGCATCTGGGTCGGCCCAACCTCACCGTCATCACCCAGGCGCTCACCAGCCGGGTGCTGACCGAGGTGGTCGCCGGCCAGCCGCGCGCCACCGGTGTCGAGTACCGGGGCGATGGCGGGCGCGGCGCCCTGCAAACGCTGCGGCTTAAGCCAGGCGGCGAGGTGCTGCTGAGTAGTGGCGCGTTTGGCTCGCCGCAGCTGCTCTTGCTCTCAGGCATCGGCCCCGCTGACCACCTCCGCCAGCACGGTATTGCGGTGGTGCATGATCTGCCCGGCGTGGGCGAAAACCTGCACGACCACCCCGATGTGGTGATCGTGGTGAACGCGCCCAAGGTGAGCGACCTGTTTGGCTTGTCGCTCAAAGGCGTGGTGGCCATGCTGCGTGGCGTCTTCGAGTGGCGCCGCACCCGCAGTGGCTCGCTCACCAGCAACTTTGCCGAAGGCGGTGGCTTCATCAAGAGCTCGCCCGACCAAGCCATTCCCGACCTGCAATGGCATTTCGTGGTGGGCAAGCTGGTGGACCATGGTCGCAAGACCGTGTTTGGCCACGGCTATTCCTGCCATGTGTGCCTGCTGCGCCCCAAGAGCCGGGGCACGCTGCGCCTGGCCAGTGCCGACCCGCAGGCGGCGCCGCTGATCGACCCCGATTTTCTGCAACACCCCGACGACATGGCACGCATGGTGAGCGGCTTCAAGCTCACGCGCCGCCTGTTGCAGCAAACCGCGCTCACCCGTTTCGGCGGCGTGGAGTCCAAGTCGTCGGCCTCAGCGCAGAGTGATGCGCAGATTGAGCAATTCATCCGCAACCACGCTGACACCATCTACCACCCGGTGGGCACTTGCCGCATGGGCAGCGATGCGATGGCGGTGGTCGATGCCCGGCTGCGGGTGCACGGGGTGGGTCAGCTGCGGGTGGTCGATGCCTCGGTGATGCCGCAGGTGGTCGGTGGCAACACCAACGCGCCGGTTGTCATGATGGGCGAGAAGGCGGTCGATATGATTCGCCAAGACCGCAGCACGGCGGTCATCGCGACAACCATCTTCACCCAGCCCCAGGAGAGCACCGCATGATTCTTGAACACGCCGACATCCGCGTCGACCCGGCCCAGGCCAGCGCCTTTGAGGAAGCGATTGAGCGCGGTGCGCGCACCGTGATCGCCCACGCCAAGGGCTTCCAGGGCTTCCAGGTCAACCGCAGCATCGAGAGCCCTGGCCGCTACCTGCTCACCATCCACTGGGACACGCTGGAAGACCACACCGTGGGCTTTCGCGAGTCGGCGGCCTTCGCGGAGTGGCGGGCGATCGTCGGCCCGTTCTTCGCCCAGCCTCCTGTGGTCGAGCACCTGGAGTTGGTAGCCAAGTCGGCCTGACGGTCGGTCTTGCGAAGCGGGTTCAGCGCAGGCCGGCGAGGGCCACGCCAAACGCAATGAACACGCCGCCAGCCAGCCGGTTCACCCAGCCCGCCGACTGGGGCCGCATCAGCCAGCCCCGTGCCCGGCTGGCCAGCCAAACGTAAGTGAGCAGGCACGAGCTCGATGCGCAAAGGCTCACACCCATCAGCAAGGCAAACTGGGGCAGCAATGCCTGGCTGGTATCGACGAACTGCGGGAACAGCGCACCAAAAAACAAAATGGCCTTGGGGTTGGTGAGCGACACCCACAGGCCTTGTTGCCACAACCTGGCATGGGAGGTGGCGGCCGCACCCGCATGCGCACCGATGCCGCCAAAACCACCACTGGTTTTCAGCATGCGCCAGCCCAGATACACCAAGTAGCCTGCCCCGATCCATTTCACCAGGGTGAACAGCCAGGGCACGGTGTGCAGCATCACGCCCAGCCCCAGGATGGAGGCACCCGCCAGCACCACCAGCCCAGCCAGGTTGCCCAGCGTTGAAAACAAACCGGCCCGAAGGCCGTGTGTGGCACCGTTGCGCAGCGCCAGCAGCACAGCAGGCCCCGGTGTGGCGGCCGCCAGCCAGGCGATCAGCGCATAGGCGAGCAGGGCGTGAGATTGAACGGGCATGTTGGCTTTAGGCGCGCGGCGTGTCTTTTCGCATCAGCGTGGACTTGCCGAACAGGCTCTCGATCAGGTCCACCGCCACTTCAGCGGTGCGGTTGCGCACGTCCAGTGCCGGGTTGAGTTCCATCACGTCCATGCTGGCCATGCGGCCGGTGTCGGCGATCATTTCCATGCAGAGCTGGGCTTCGCGGTAGGTGGGGCCGCCGGGCACGGTGGTGGCCACGCCGGGGGCGATCTCCGGGTCGAGGAAGTCGACATCGAAACTCACATGCAAATGCGTGTTGTCGTCCATGCCGGCGAGCGCCTGTTCCATGGTGTGGCGCATGCCCATTTCGTCGATGTAGCGCATGTCGAACACCTCCAGCCCGTGCTCGTGCACAAAACGCTTCTCACCTGCGTCCACGCTGCGAATGCCGATCTGGCGCACCACCGACGGCGAAATGGCGGGCGTGGTGCCACCAATGCCGGTGAGCTCTGTTGGGCCAAAACCGCACAGCACGGCCACCGGCATGCCGTGTGTGTTGCCGCTGGGGGTGAGCGTGGCGGTGTTGAAGTCGGCATGCGCGTCGAGCCAGATCACGCGCAGCTGCTTGCCGGTGTCGCGGCAGTGGCGCGCCACCGCGCTGATCGAGCCAATGCCCAGGCAGTGGTCGCCGCCGAGCACCATGGGCATCGCCCCTTGGGTCAAGGCTTCGTGCACCGCGGTGTGGAGCATCTCGTTCCAGGCTGCGACCTCGGGCAGGTGCCGGTAACCCGCTTCGGGGGGCAGCCAGGGGTTCGCCGGGCCGCTGAGGTTGCCGCAGTCGTGCACCTGTAGGCCGTGGCCCTCCAGCACCTTGGCCAGCCCGGCCACACGCAGCGCCTCTGGCCCCATGGATGCGCCGCGCGCGCCCGCGCCGATGTCGGTGGGCACGCCGATAAAATGGATGGTTTTTTGCATGGCGCTATTTTGAGCCCAGCGCCATCGCGGCAGTGCCGCTCCCACAAAAACGCAAGAGCAGCATGCCAATCCATGCCCTTGTCGCGAGCGGCATTGCCGTGACCCGCCAAGTGGGTGTCAGCCGTTGGCCGACAATGGAGTCCCCCGGTGCAAGGCGCCGTCTCACGCGCCGCGAGCGCCCCCTTCCGATGTACCTTTCCGCCCCCGATCTCTGGACCGCTTGCGGCATTCACCACCTGCAACGCAACGCGCGCGGTTGGCTGCAGCCGACCGATGGCTACTGGCGCCTCTGGCTGGAGCGCCCCGAGCTGGCGCTGGTGGAAGAGTCCTGCGCCGCCGAGCATGCCCTGCACGAGGCCTTGCTGAGCGAGCCCACGCGCGTGGTGGCTGCGGCTGAACTGACGGCTTTGCAAGACGACGATGCGCGGGCCAACCACCAGCTGTTCCTTGCCTTTCGCGACACGGTCACCGAGGCGGGTTCGCTGGAGGCCGCCTACGCCAGCTTTTTTCGCGCTGGCTCGATCCAGATCCCACCGCTGTTTCTCGATCTGATGGTGCAAGCTATCGTGTGCAACCTGCTGCAGGACGGCAACACAGACGCAACCGTCGACGCCTGGACCTGGCGCGCCGCCGAGCTGCTGTTTCGCCGCCAGCGGGTGCAGGTGCAGGACGGCCGCGTGCTCAGCGGCGATGCGCAGGTGCTGGACATGCTGAGCGAGACGGGTGGGCTCGGCGAGGTGGGGCGGCTGCTGATGCAAGGCGGCGCCAGCCTGTCACCGGTGCAGGTGGAGGTGCTGGGCGAGGACAACGCCGAGCGTTACCTGTCCAGCCGAGTCGGGGTGGGCCGTTTCAATTTTGTGCTCGATCTCACCCACGAGGTGCGCAACGAACTGCCCCACGGCCTCACGCTGACCATGACGCGTTCGCGCTCTGGCCTCAAGGCGCTGGCCCGGGTGCTGGCGCTTTGGGTGGCCCACTTCCACGGCACGCCGGTGCAAATCGAGCCCGAGGCGAGCGTGGACGACCCGGCCTGGCGCTGGCACCTGGGGCTGGACGTCACGTCCACCCAGCTGCTCAACGATCTGTATGCCGGTGTAGATGTATCGCCCGAGCGGCAGGCGCAGCTGATTAGCCTCTTTCGCCTGCGCTTTGAACATCCTGCCGATGTGCGCGAGGACGTGCGCGGCAAACCGGTCTATCTCGGGCTGGCGATGGCGGTGGACGGATCGCTCAAGCTCAAGCCGCAGAATCTGCTGATCAACCTGCCGCTGGTCAAAGACACCTGAAGCGCCTGAAGCGCGCTGGCTGCAAGCGCGAAGCGGTCAGGCGCGCGGCAGCTCGATATGAAAAGTCGCGCCCTCGCCCGGTGTGCTCTGGGCCCAGATGCGGCCCTCCATGCGCTCGACCGCCTTGTGCGCCATGGCCAGACCAATGCCGGTGCCGGGGATCTGGTCTGGTCGGTGCAGGCGCTGGAAGATGGCGAAGATGCGGTCGTGGTGCTTCATGTCGAAGCCCATGCCCTTGTCGCGCACCGACAGCCGCACCAGCGGCCCGATGGCGCAACCCTCGATCTCGATCTCGGGCCGCTGCCCCGGGCGGGTGAATTTCATCGCGTTGTCCAGCAGGTTGCGCAGCACCATGGCCAGGCCCTGGGGATGGGCCAGCGCGAGCAGATCCGGTGGTACGCTGAGCCGAACCACTGCCTGCCTCGCGTCCAGCGCGTCGTGCATGCCCTCCAGCACGGCGGCGACTTCTTCGGTCAGCCGCAGCGGCACCAGCCCGCTGCCCAGTTCCTCAATGCGGCAGTAAGCCAGCAGGTCGTTGATCAGGTGCGCCATGTGCAATGTGGCGCGCTGGATTCGATTCAGATAGCCGCGGGCCTCGTCGCTCAGTGCGGCTGCCTGCTCCTGCAGCAACAGGGAGGCGAAACCTTCCACGCTGCGCAGCGGCGACTTGAGATCGTGCGACACCGAGTAGGCGAACGACTCCAGCTCTCGGTTGGCCTGGCTCAGGCGCCGGATGCTGTGGTCCAGCTGCTGGGTGCGTTCTGCAACGCGCTGTTCGAGTTGGGCGGTCAGTTCGTGCAACCTCGCCTGGGCCGTGCGGCGCGCGGTCACGTTGACCAGCATCTGCGCGAAAAGATGCAGCAGGCTGAGATCCTCTTTCTCTTGTGAGCGCAGGCTTCGGATCGAGTCAAAGCCGACAAAGCCCAGGCAAACATCGCCAGCATTCAACGGCAGCGTGAGCATGCTCTGTATGCCCTGGGCTTCGAGCATGGTGCGCGTCGGACCTGTCTCCAGCGTGCGCGTGTCATCCACCGAAAACGGTTGGCCTG
>JBLIJY010000097.1:0-7717 GCA_047636095.1 Hydrogenophaga sp.
CGCGGTACGCGAATCGATCGCGTTGATCCGCGCTGCTGGCGCCACCCCGCACGCGGTGGCGATCGCGCTGGACCGCCAGGAAAAAGCCACCGAGGTGGGCGCCGATGGCGTGACACGCGATGTGGAGTACAGCGCGGTGCAGCATGTGCGGCGCGCGCTCGGCCTGCAGGTTTGCGCCATTGCCACGCTGGACGATCTGCTCCGATATTTGAACCTCCACGCGAGCGGCGAACTCCAAGCCCAGCGCGATCGGGTGCTGGCGTACCGCCAGCGCTACGGCGTGAACTGAGGAGCTGCCCCGTGGTGAGTCGCCGTTTTTCCCTGTCCTTTCGCCGCTCATTCGCCGCGTTGGGTGCGTTGCTGGTGGGCGCGCTGGCGGGCAATGCCTGGGCGCAGCAACCCTCGGGCCCTGGCATCTACACCTGTGTTGACGGCAAGGGACGCAGCATCACTTCGGACCGCCCGATCATGGAATGCCTGGACCGCGAGCAGCGCGAGTTGAGCAAAACCGGTGTGACCAAACGTGTGGTTCCGCCCAGCTACACCGCCGACGAGCGCGCCAAGCTTGAAGCCCAGCGCAAGGCACAAGAGGACGTGCAGGCGCGCATTGCCGAGGAAAGGCGCCGCGATCGCGCGCTGCTGATCCGCTACCCCAACCAGACCATGCACGACAAGGAGCGCGCTGACGCGCTGGCCCAGATTGATGAGGTGGTGACTGCGGTGGTGCGCCGCGAAGAGTCGCTGGCCAAGCAGCGCGCGGAGATCGGCACCGAGCTGGAGTTCTACCAGGGCGACGTCAACAAAGCGCCGAACTGGCTCAAGCGCAAACTCGAAGAAAACGAGAGCCAGGTGCTGATTCAGAAGCGTTTTCTGGACGATCAGGCGCAAGAGAAAAAGCGCATCAACGTGCGCTTTGACGAAGAGCTGGTCAAGCTGCGCCAGCTCTGGCGCACGCTGGGCACAGCCAGCACCGCGCGCTGAGCGCGGTCCCGCTATGTCAGTTTCTGGCGCAGTAGGTCGCCCGCCTGCTGCGGGTTGGCCTTGCCTTTGCTAGCCTTCATCACCAGGCCCACCAGCGCGTTGAACGCCTTGTCTTTGCCGGCGCGGAACTGCTCGACCATGGGTGAGTTGGCGGCGAGCACATCGTCGATGATGGCGTCCAGGGCGCTGCTGTCGTTCATCTGTTTTAGGCTCTTGGCTTCAATGATGGCGTCCATATCCATCAAATATTGCGCCAAGTCCTCCAGGCTCTTCCGCTTGTTTGCCACGAGCTCTTGGAAGGCTGACTTTGCGCCCGAGTTGGAAATAGTTCCGTCTGAAACGCGCCGAATCAGTGCTGCCAGCTGCATCGGGCCTGGCACCTCAATGTCATCAATCGAGACTTGCAGCTTGTTCAGCAGCGCTGCAACCTCACCCATGACCCAGTTCGCCGCCAACTTTGGCCGCTCAGAAACCCGTGCAACGGCCTCGAAGTAATCTGCCATCGACTTCGTTTGTGTCAGCGTGGTGGCGTCGTACTCCGACAGTTCAAAGTCGCGCACCAAGCGTTCGGCCATCTGGCGCGGCAGCTCGGGCATGGCAGCGCGCACCTGCTCCACCCATTCGCGCGACACCACCAGCGGCGGCAGATCGGGGTCGGGGAAGTAACGGTAATCGGCCGCGTCTTCCTTGGTGCGCATGGCGCGGGTCTCACCCGTGTCGGGGTTGAACAGCACGGTGGCCTGCTGGATCGCGTGGCCGTCTTCAATCTGATCAATCTGCCAGCGAATTTCGTAGTCGATCGCCTGCTGCATGAACTTGAACGAGTTCAAGTTCTTGATTTCGCGTCGCGTGCCCAGCTCGGCACCGGGCTTGCGTACCGAGACGTTGGCATCGCAGCGGAAGCTGCCCTCTTGCATGTTGCCGTCACAAATACCGATCCAGGTCACGATTTTGTGCAGCTCTTTCGCGTAGGCCACAGCCTCCAGGCTGGAGCGCATGTCGGGCTCGGTCACGATCTCCAGCAGCGGCGTGCCGGCGCGGTTGAGGTCGATGCCGGTCATGCCGTGGAACTCGTCGTGCAGCGACTTGCCGGCGTCTTCCTCCAAGTGCGCGCGCACCAGGCGCACGGTTTTCTTTTCTTCACCGAGCAGAAACGACACCTCGCCGCCTTGCACCACCGGAATCTCGAACTGGCTGATCTGGTAGCCCTTGGGCAGGTCGGGGTAGAAGTAGTTTTTGCGGGCGAACACGCTGTGTTCGGCGATGTGCGAGCCCAGCGCCAGGCCCAGGCGAATCGCGAGTGCCACCGCTTCGCGGTTCATCACCGGCAGCGTGCCCGGCAGCGCCAGATCGACCGCGCAGGCCTGGGTGTTGGGCTCGGCGCCAAACGCGGTGGAGGCGCGGCTGAAGATCTTGGACTGCGTGGCCAGCTGGGTGTGGGTCTCGAAGCCGATCACGACCTCGTAGCCTTGCACGAGAAGGGACTTGTTGTGGGTGTTGCTCATGAGCAGAAGCCTCCAGGCGTCTTCTGGTGCCAGTCGGTGGCTTGCTGAAAGGCGTGCGCGGTGTGCAGCAACTCGCCTTCCTTGAAATAGTTGCCCACCAGCTGCAGGCCCACCGGCATGCCGCCCGCGCCAAAACCAGCCGGCACGCTCATGCCGGGCAGGCCAGCCAGCGAGGTGGACAGGGTGTAGATGTCGGCCAGGTAGTTGGCCAGCGGGTCGTCGCTCTTCTCGCCGAGCTTCCAGGCCACGGTGGGCGCCACCGGGCCGGCGATGACGTCGCATTGCGTGAACGCTTGCTGAAAATCCTGTGCGATCAGGCGGCGGATTTTTTGTGCTTGCAGGTAGTACGCGTCGTAGTAGCCATGGCTGAGCACGTAGGTGCCGATCATGATGCGGCGCTGCACCTCGGGGCCAAAGCCTTCGCTGCGCGTCTTCTGGTACATGTCGGCTAGGTCGTTGTACTGAGCCGCGCGGTGGCCGAATTTCACGCCGTCGAAGCGGCTGAGGTTGCTCGACGCCTCTGCTGGCGCGATGACGTAGTACACCGGGATCGACAGCTCGGTGCGGGGCAGCGAGATATCGGTCAACGTGGCACCGAGCTTCTCGTACTCGGCCAACGCCGCGTGTACCGCAGCGAGCACATCGGGGGCGCAGCCGGCGCCGAAAAACTCTTTCGGCAAGCCGATGCGCAGGCCCTTGAGTGGCTGCGCGGCTGTGGCGCCTTCGCGTGGTTTCAGCAGGGCGGCGCTGTAGTCTTCAGCTGGGTGGTCCAGGCTGGTGGAATCGCGGTCGATATCGGGCCCGGCCATGGCACTCAGCAACACGGCGCAATCGGCGGCGCTGCGCGCCATCGGGCCGGCCTGGTCGAGGCTGGAGGCAAACGCCACCATGCCGTAACGCGAGCAGCGGCCGTAGGTGGGCTTGATGCCGGTGATGCCGGTGAATGCTGCGGGCTGGCGGATCGAGCCGCCGGTGTCGGTGCCGGTGGCCGCGGGCACCAGGCGCGCCCCCACGGCTGCGGCACTGCCGCCTGATGAGCCACCCGGCACGCGGCTGGTGTCCCACGGGTTGCGCACCGCGCCGTAGGCCGAGTTTTCGTTGCTGCCGCCCATGGCGAACTCGTCGCAGCTGAGCTTGCCCAGGGTCACCGCGCCCGCATCGGCCAAGCGCTGCACCACGGTGGCGTTGAACGGGCTCTGGTAGCCGTGCAGCATCTTGGAGCCGGCAGTGGTGGGGAAGTCGGTGGTGACGAAGATGTCTTTGTGTGCCAGCGGCACGCCCAGCAGTGGGCCGCGCTCGCCAGCGGCGATGCGCGCGTCGGCAGCGTGGGCCTGTGCCAGTGTGGCGTCTTCGTTGAAGGCGAGGTAGGCGCCGAGGGCTTGGTGTTGTTTGGCGCGTGCCAGCAAGGCCTGGGCAGCCTCGATGGCGGAAGTCTTTTTGTCGGCGATCGCGGTGGCCAGCTCGCTCACGTCAAGTTGATGCAAATCTTTCATTCCATCACCCTTGGCACCAAGAACAGACCCCGCTCCACCGCCGGCGCGCTTGCCTGGTTGGCCTCGCGCTGGTTCGGCTCGCTGGCCAGATCGGGGCGCAGGCGCAGACTCACATGATCGATCACCGCCGTGGGGTGGGCCAGTGGCTCGACGCCGATCGTGTCGACCGCGTTCATTTGCTCGACGATGTCAAAAAAGCCGTTGAGCTGGTCGAGCATGCGCGCGCGCTGCGGCTCGGCGAGCTCAAGGCGCGCCAGCTTGGCAATGCGCCCGATATCAAAGGAGGTGAGGGACATGAGGGGGGAGGGGAGAAATGCGCCAAATGGATGCCAATGCACCTGAAATGACTTGTAAGTAGACTGCTTTGTCTTGAAGAAGCGCAGGGTCGTGCAAGGGCAATACAGTATTATCCAAGGTTTGATGGTGAGCGCTGGCTGCCCGCGTTTTTCGCCATGAAATCAAACACTTAGAACCCCCAGATGGCCTCTTTGCGGGGCCCCTCATTCCGGTGATGAGCGCAGCGCCCTGCGCGACATGCCCAAGGATTTTTTTACATGTTTGAAGCGTTCCGTCGACAATTTTCGACCGACCTTGCCATTGACCTGGGCACCGCCAACACCCTGATTTACGTCCGAGGCAAGGGCATCGTGCTCGATGAGCCTTCGGTGGTGTCGATCCGCCACGAAGGAGGCCCGCAAGGCAAAAAAACCATTCAAGCGGTGGGTAAGGAAGCCAAGGCGATGCTGGGCAAGGTGCCTGGCAACATCGAGGCGATTCGCCCCATGAAGGACGGCGTGATCGCCGACTTCACCGTCACCGAGCAAATGCTCAAGCAGTTCATCAAGATGGTGCACCCGCGTTCGATGTTTCGGCCCAGCCCGCGCATCATCATCTGCGTGCCCTGCGGCTCGACCCAGGTCGAGCGGCGCGCCATCCGCGAGTCGGCGCTGGGCGCCGGCGCCTCCGAGGTCTACCTGATCGAAGAACCCATGGCCGCAGCCATTGGCGCTGGCCTGCCGGTGTCCGATGCTTCTGGCTCCATGGTGGTTGACATTGGCGGGGGCACCACGGAAGTGGGCGTGATCTCGCTCGGCGGCATGGTCTACAAGGGCAGCGTGCGCGTGGGCGGTGACCGGTTTGACGAGGCCATCATTGCCTACATCCGCCGCAACTATGGCATGTTGATCGGCGAACCCACGGCTGAAGCGATCAAGAAAAACATCGGATCGGCCTTCCCCGGCTCCGAAGTCAAGGAAATGGAAGTCAAGGGCCGCAACCTTTCCGAGGGCGTGCCGCGCAGCTTCACCATTTCCAGCAACGAGATTCTGGAAGCCCTGACCGACCCGCTGAACAACATCGTCTCGGCCGTGAAGATGGCGTTGGAGCACACGCCGCCCGAGTTGGGTGCAGACATCGCCGAACGCGGCATGATGCTCACTGGCGGCGGCGCCCTGTTGCGAGATCTGGATCGTTTGCTGGCTGAGGAAACCGGTTTGCCGGTGCTGGTGGCCGAAGAGCCACTGACCTGTGTGGTGCGCGGTTGCGGTATGGCCCTGGAGCGCATGGAACGCCTGGGCACGATCTTCACCAGCGAGTAAGTGCGGGTCTGCAGGGCCCGCTAACACCCACAAAGAGCGCCCACACACCATGCCCCTGGGCACCCTGGACCGGACCCCGCCCCCCATCTTCAAGCAGGGACCATCGGCCCTGTCCAAGCTGGTCGTGTTCAGCGCGCTGGCGTTGCTTCTGATGGTGGCCGACACGCGCTTGAAGATCGGTGCGCCACTGCGCACGGCCATGGCCAGCGCGCTGTATCCGATGCAGTGGCTGGTGATGCAGCCGCTGAACGCGATCAGCGGGGCGGGCCATTATTTTCAGTCGCTGCATCGGGCGCAGGCCAGCGAAACCCAGGCGCTTGAGCAGCTTGCTGCGCAAGCCGGGCGCAGTTTGCAGGTGGAGCAGCTCACGCTGGAAAACCAGCGCTTGCGCCAGCTGCTGACGATGCGCGAGCGCATCACCACGCAAGCCATGGGTGCCCAGGTGCTCTACGACACCGCCGACCCCTACACCCGCAAGGTGGTGATCGACCGCGGTCAGACCCACGGCATCTTGCCGGGCTCCCCGGTGATCGATGACAGCGGTGTGCTGGGCCAGGTGACGCGCGTCTACCCGCTGGTGTCCGAGGTGACACTGCTGGTGGACCGCAACCAGGCAATTCCCGTGCTCAACGTGCGCACCGGTGTGCGCGGCGTGGCCTACGGCCAACCCTCTGCCGCTGGCGACGGCCTGGAGCTGCGTTACACACTGGCCAGCGCCGACATCGAAACCGGCGATCTGTTGACCACCAGCGGGGTCGACGGGGTCTACCCACCCGGGCTTCCGGTGGCGCGGGTGCGCCATGTGGAGCGCCGCGCTGAGTCGTCGTTCACCCGCATTGGCTGCGAGCCAACCGCTCGGGTCTCGGGCGCCTTGCATGTGATGGTGCTGACACCAGTCGACGCCAGCCTGCCGCCCTCGCCACTGCCCGTGGCCGGGCTGGGCCGGGGTGCGCGCCCTGACATCGGGCGGGTGGATCGACCGGGGAACGCGCCATGATCATGCGCCCCGGACAGCAGCTGTTGCTGCCTGCCAATCCGCTGTTCATCTGGTTCACGCTGTTGGGTGCGCTGTCGCTCAACATGCTGATGAACATGGGCCTGTGGGGCCGTGCGGCCTGGGTGCCCGACCTGCTCGCGGTGGTACTGGTGTTCTGGAGCGTGCACCAGCCGCTGCGCATCGGCGTGGGTGTGGCGTTCTTTTTTGGGCTGGCGATGGACATCCACCAGGGTGCGCTGTTGGGTCAGCATGCGCTGGCCTACACCGTGCTGGGCTTTTTGGCGGTGGCGATGCAGCGGCGCCTGCTGTGGTTTCCGGTGCCGACACAGGCGGTGCAGGTGTTGCCGCTGCTTTTGGCGATGCAGTTGCTTGAGCTGCTGGTGCGCATGATCGCTGGCGGCACCTGGCCCGGCTGGCCCGTCTTGCTCGCGCCGGTGCTTGGCGCAGTGCTCTGGCCGGTGGTCAGTGTGCTGCTGCTGATGCCACAGCGCCGGGCCCCCAACCAGGACGACAACCGGCCGATTTAAATGACAGAAATCCGCAACGTCGAAGCCGATCTAGCGCACTTTCGCACCCGCGTGCTGGTAGCGGGTTTGTTCGTGGTGTTTGCATTCGGGCTGGTGGCCGCGCGGATGGTCTACCTGCAGGTGATGCGCCACGAAGATCTGGCGGCGCAGGCCGAGAGCAACCGCACCGCGGTGCTGCCGGTGGTGCCCAACCGTGGCCAGATCGTCGACCGCAACGGGCGGGTGCTCGCCACGAATTTTTCGGCCTACACGCTGGAAATCACACCGTCGCAGGTGGAAGATCTCGACGCAACCATCGAAGCACTGCAACAGGTGGTGGACATCCACCCACGCGACAAGCGCCGCTTTCGCAAGCTGCTCGATGAATCGCGAAGCTTCGACTCGCTGCCCCTGCGCACCCGCCTGAGCGACGAGGAGGTGGCGCGTTTTGCCGTTCAGCGCTACCGCTTTCCGGGCGTCGAGGTGCGCGCGCGGCTGATCCGCAACTACCCCAATGGCGAGGTGGCCAGCCACGTGGTCGGCTACATCGGGCGCATCAACCAGCGCGAGAAAGAAGCCATCGAAGAGTGGCCAGAAGAAGACCAGGCCAACTACCGAGGCACCGACCACATCGGCA
>JBLIJY010000098.1:0-7630 GCA_047636095.1 Hydrogenophaga sp.
TGCTTCAGTGCTTGCCGAAGCCGTACTTCGCCAACACGGCCTGTGCCGGCGCCGTGAAGAGGAAGTCGACGAACCTGGCGGCCGCCTCGGCGTTTGGCGCACCGCTCAGCGGTGCCACCGGGTAGCGGATAGGCTGGATGGTTGGCACGTTGAACGCCACCTTCACCTTGTCGGCCATCAGTTCGGCGTCACTCGCGTAGACAAAGCCTGCGTCAACTTCGGCGCGTGCCACGTAGTTCAACGCTTGGCGCACGTTGTTCGCGCCGACCATTTTGGGCTCGATCGCGCTCCAGAGCCCGGCCCCTTCCAGCACAGCCTTGGTGTAGCGACCGACTGGCACACTGGCCGGCAGACCCATTGCGATGCGCGCATAGGTTGGCTGGGTGAGATCGGTCAACCCCTCTGGCGCCTTGCTGGCATGGCGCGCAACGATCACCACCAGCCCGTTGGACACGAAATTGCGCCGCTGCTCGGTTTTGATCAGACCCTGAGCTTGCGCCTGGTTCATGGTCTCTTGGTCGGCGCTGGCGAACACGTCAACGGGTGCGCCCTTGGCGATTTGCTGCAGCAAGGCGCCTGAGGCCCCGAAGTTCAGCCGCACCTTGGTATCTGGGTGGGCGTGTTCGAAAAGCGGTGCAATGTCCCGCATGGCATTGGTCAGGCTGGCTGCGGCCGAGACGGTGAGGTCGGAAGCCTGGGCAGCCTGTACACCGAAAGCGGTGATTAAGACAGCGAAGAAGCCAGATGGGTGAGATGTCATGTGGGACTCGCGCAGCCTTCGATATGTCAAAGTATACATAACGAAAAAACCTGACCTAGGCCCTGCCGATGCGCGCTGCCCAGACTTGGGCCTTGCCCTCGACACTGTGGCCATTCGCAGCAGATCCCCAGCCCTCGGGCGCACGGGCATCACCCGTGTCAAGCTGCCCTGTGGGTGAATGGTTGAAATACCTGAGGGGAAAGGGCCTGCTCTTGGCTTTGCAACGGGGCGACAGTCGCACAATAGAGGGCATCTGCCAGAGCTGTGGCAACCGCAAAAGTGACGTGTTCGTGGCGCAGATTGCAACGGCTTGTGACGGGGATTGTTGGTTCGCCCGGCGAAGGCCGACCCAGATCGCTAGAATAGTTTTATGGCCACCAAGAACCCAAAAAAGCCCGAACTTCCTGCTTCACCCCCCAGCGTGGGCAGCAACGATTTGGTTGTGCTGGAGCGGCGCACCCAAAAAGTGAAGCCACCACAGATGTACCAAGTGGTTTTGCTCAATGACGATTTCACGCCGATGGAATTTGTGGTCTATGTGATCCAAGAATTCTTCAGCAAAGACCGTGAAACTGCAACCCAGATCATGCTCAAGATCCACCTGGAGGGAAAAGGCATTTGTGGTGTTTTCAGCCGCGACGTCGCCAGCACCAAGGTGGATCAGGTGACCCAGGCGTCGCGCGAAGCAGGGCACCCGCTGCAATGTTTGAGCGAGCCTGTTGAATAAAACAAAAAGTGCCTTATCTACTATGGCTTCTTACCCCTTAACGTCCAGCCAACGGCCCCACGTTTCAGATCATCCCCAGCCCAAAGGAAGCGACCATGATTGCCCAAGAACTTGAAGTGAGCTTGCATATGGCCTTTGTCGAGGCCCGGCAACAGCGTCACGAATTCATCACCGTCGAGCACCTGTTGCTCGCACTGCTCGATAACCCAAGCGCCGCCGAGGTCCTGCGCGCCTGCTCGGCCAACGTGGACGACTTGCGCAAGTCGCTCACCAATTTCATCAAGGACAACACCCCGCAGGTAGCGGGCACTGATGAGGTTGATACGCAACCCACATTGGGTTTTCAGCGGGTGATCCAGCGCGCCATTATGCATGTGCAGTCCACCGGCAATGGCAAGAAAGAAGTCACTGGTGCCAATGTGTTGGTGGCGATTTTTGGCGAGAAAGATTCGCACGCTGTTTACTACTTGCACCAGCAAGGCGTGACGCGCCTGGATGTGGTGAACTTCATCGCCCACGGCATTCGCAAGAGCGATCCACCAGAGGCCAGCAAGCCGGGCGAGAACGCAGCCGAAAACGAAGAGCAAAGTACAGAGGGTAAGTCCAACGAAAAGGCCTCCCCGCTGGAGCAGTTCACGCAGAACCTTAACCAGCTCGCCAAAGACGGCAAGATCGATCCCCTGATCGGCCGTGAACACGAGGTCGAGCGGGTGATCCAGATCCTGTGCCGCCGGCGCAAAAACAACCCGCTGTTGGTGGGTGAGGCCGGTGTGGGCAAGACCGCGATCGCCGAGGGCCTTGCCTGGCGCATCACCCAGGGCGACGTGCCCGAGATTTTGGCCGACTCCAGCGTTTACTCGCTTGACATGGGCGCACTCTTGGCTGGTACCAAGTACCGAGGCGATTTCGAGCAGCGTTTAAAGGGCGTGCTCAAGGCGCTGAAAGACAAGCCCAACGGCATCTTGTTCATCGACGAGATCCATACCTTGATCGGTGCTGGCGCGGCTTCCGGTGGCACCCTAGATGCGTCCAACCTCCTGAAGCCGGCGCTCTCCAGCGGTCAGCTCAAGTGCATTGGCGCCACGACTTTTACCGAGTATCGGGGCATTTTTGAGAAAGATGCGGCGCTCAGTCGCCGCTTCCAGAAAGTCGATGTGGTGGAACCCACCGTGCAGGAAACGGTGGATATCCTGAAGGGTCTGAAGTCTCGTTTCGAAGAACACCACGGCGTGAAGTACGCGGTGGCCGCTTTGCAGGCCGCAGCCGAGCTCAGTGCCAAGTACATCAACGACCGCCACCTGCCCGACAAGGCGATCGACGTGATCGACGAGGCGGGCGCTGCCCAGCGTATCTTGCCGGCGTCCAAGCGCAAGAAGATCATCACCAAAACCGAGGTCGAGGAGATCGTGGCCAAGATCGCACGCATCCCGCCGGCCAACGTGTCCAACGACGATCGCGGCAAGTTGAAAACGCTGGAGCGCGACCTCAAAAGTGTGGTGTTCGGCCAAGACAAGGCACTGGAAGTGCTGGCCGCCAGTGTCAAGATGGCCCGCTCGGGCCTCGGTCGGGCCGACAAGCCGATCGGCGCCTTCCTGTTCAGCGGCCCCACGGGTGTCGGTAAGACCGAGGCTGCCAAGCAACTGGCTTACATCATGGGCATCGACCTGATGCGCTTTGACATGTCGGAGTACATGGAGCGCCACGCGGTGAGCCGCCTCATCGGTGCGCCTCCAGGCTACGTGGGTTTTGATCAAGGTGGTTTGCTGACCGAGGCGGTGACCAAGAAACCACATGCTGTGCTGCTGCTCGACGAGATCGAGAAGGCCCATCCGGACATCTTCAACGTGTTGCTGCAGGTGATGGACCACGGCACGCTGACCGACAACAATGGGCGCAAGGCAGACTTCCGCAATGTCATCATCATCATGACGACCAACGCGGGCGCCGAGACCATGAACAAGGCCACCATCGGCTTCACCAACCCACGCGAAGCGGGCGACGAGATGGCCGACATCAAGCGCCTGTTCACGCCCGAGTTCCGCAACCGACTCGATGCCATGGTCAGCTTCAAGGCGCTGGATGAGAACGTCATCATTCGGGTGGTCGACAAGTTCCTGCTGCAACTCGAAGGCCAGCTGACCGAGAAAAAGGTTGAAGTTACCTTCACTGACGCGTTGCGTAAGCACCTGGCTAAGAAGGGTTTCGACCCGCTCATGGGCGCGCGTCCCATGCAGCGTCTGATTCAAGACACGATTCGCCGCGCCCTGGCCGACGAACTCCTCTTCGGTCGCCTGACCGATGGCGGTCGCCTCACGGTCGATGTCGAGATGAAGACCGACGACAAAGGCGTGGAGACCCCCGACGTCAAGCTCGACATTCAGCCACTGCTCAAAAAAGAAGGCCGTGCCAAGCCCGCAGCCGAGGAAGCGACGGCAGCCGACTGAATCTAGGCGGCTCTGTCTTGTCTGCGTGAAAAAGCCCGGCTTGCCGGGCTTTTTTCTGGGTGTTTGGATGGTGGTTGGCGTCTGTTGCTGGACTTTGAAGCTTTAACCAATATCGCTCACGTGAAATCCGAACTGTCCTGCCTCTCGGTCGGCAAAATAGTGCTCCAGGGTTTCACGTACCGTGCGAAAAGCAATCTCTTCCCAAGGAATGTCGGCCTGTAGGAACAGGCGCGCCTCCATCGTCTCAAAGCCTGGGTTGAAGCGATCGCTGAGAAGCCGGGCTCGGTAGTACAAGTGGACCTGACTCACGCGCGCCACGTTCATCAGGGTGAACAGTGGGCCCATTTCGATCTGTGCCCCAGCTTCCTCATCGGTTTCGCGCAGCGCTCCTTCGGCGGTGGTCTCGTTGAGCTCCATGAACCCAGCTGGCAGCGTCCACTTGCCTCGGCGTGGTTCGATATTTCGTTTGCACAGCAGCACATATTCACCCGAGTCGCCCCAGACCGGCACGGTACCGACCACGTTGAGCGGGTTTTCATAGTGAACCGTGGCGCAATTTGTGCACACGGCGCGTGGCTTGGTGTCGCCATCGTCGGGCAGTCGGTAGTGGACAGCGGCACCGCATTCGCGGCAGTGTTTGATGAGGCTGCGTTGCATGGGCGCGAGTTTAGGTTGAAAACAAAAGAGGGCTCCTGGGAAAGCCCTTTGAGTCGCCTGCTGGCGTTGCTGCTTGTGTGGCTGATCGCTCTGCCTGGCCGGATCAGGCCTTGGTGGTCTTGCCGTGTTGGGCGATCAGGCTGCGTGCGGAGGCCAGCAGTTGCTTGCCGTTGAAGCCGCGCTTGTCCATGTCCTGCGTCCACTCCACTTCAACCAGTCGCGCCTTGCGCTTGAACTCCTGAGCCTCCGAAGGGGGGACGGTGTGGATGGTGTTGCCCAGCTTGCTGGCCGACTCGCGCCCGGCCATATCACCAGCTTGCTGTGTTTTGCCAAGCCAGCCGGAGGTCTCCAGGCCCGAGTGCTTGTCGATCACCGCCTTGAGATCGGGCGCCAGCGAGGCGTATTTGGCTTTGTTCATCGCCATCACGAAGGTGGTGGTGTACAACGCGCCGCCTGCCGGGTCAAACTCGCTGTGGAACTTGGCCAACTCGTTCACCTTGACCGAGGGCACCACTTCCCAGGGAATCACACAGCCATCGATCACGCCTTTGGAGAGCGAGTCGGTGATGGCGGGCAGTGGCATGCCCACCGGCGTGGCGCCGAGCAGACCGAGCATCTTGGTGATCTGGCGGGTGGGTCCGCGCACCTTGGAGCCCACCAGATCGGACGCGGTTTTCACGAGTTTGTCGCGCATGTGGATCACGCCCGGGCCGTGCACCTGCAGGGCGATCGGATGCACGTCGCGGAACTCGTCTTTGGCCACCGTCTGCAGGTACGCCCAGCAGGCCTTGGAGGTGGCCTCGGCGTTGTTCATCATGAACGGCAGCTCGAAGGCCTCGATGCGCGGGAATCGGCCCGGCGTGTTGCCTGGCAGGGTCCAGACCACGTCAACCACGCCGTCTTTGGCTTGGTCGTACAGCTGCACCGGCGAGCCGCCGAGCTGCATGGCCGGATAGGCCTCGAACTTGATGCGACCCTGCGAGTCGGCGGTGACTTTGTCCATCCAGGCCTTGTGCATGTTGATCCACACGTTGGACTGCGGCGACATGAAGGTGTGGAACTTGAGCATGACGCTTTGCTGGGCAAAGCCCACCAGCGCGGGGGCACCGAGGGCGAGCGCGGCGCCGGACTGGATCAGGGTTCTTCGTTGGATCATGAAGCGGTTTCCTGTTGAGTTTTGGAGGCAGGATGGTAATGGCGGGGTGCAGATCAGGCCACCTGCACTGAAATCGGCGTGAGGCCGTGGACGCCAGCGTTCATGATGTCACCACTGACGACCGCCGCCACCCCCTCAGGCGTGCCGGTGTAAATGAGGTCGCCGCTCTGCAGCTCCCACGCAGCAGACAGGTGCTCAATGATCTCGCCAATGCTCCAGATCAGCTTGCCGACATGGCTGCGTTGGCGCTCGCTGCCGTTGACCTGCATCCACAGCGCAGCGCTGGCGATGTCGCCCGCTTGGTCTGCTGGCGTGATGGGGCCGATGGGCGCTGACTGGTCGTGGGCTTTGCCAATGCACCAGGGCCGACCCTGTTTCTTCATCTCGGCCTGCAGGTCGCGGCGTGTCATGTCCAGGCCGACCGCGTAGCCAAAGATGTGCTGCTGGGCATCGCTGGCGCGGATATTCTTGCCGCCTCGGCCAATCGCCACCACCAGTTCCACCTCGTGATGCAGGTTGTGGGTCAGGCTGGGGTATGGGAGGGTGGCGTTCTGGCCAGCTTCAGCGACCACGATGGCATCGGTCGGCTTCAGAAAAAAGAACGGCGGCTCGCGACCGGTAAATCCCATTTCTTTCGCGTGTTCCTCGTAGTTTCGGCCTACGCAGTAGATGCGGTGAACGGGAAAGCGTTCTTCGCTGCCGCTCACCGGCACGGAGACGGTGGGCGGTGGCGGGAAGGCAAAGCGCATGGTGGTCTTTCGAACGGCAAAAAGGGTCAGTGTAAGGAGCGGCGGTCCGCACAGGCATCCGCCAAGCGGTTTTTTAAAACAGCCTCAGCTGACTGAGCATTATTTTCAATAGCCTTAGTACTGGCTGGCAGGCAGACGCACCTGCAGACCGTCGAGATCGGGCGTGATCACGATCTGGCAGCTCAGGCGGCTGCCGGGCTCGGGCGGGCTGGCAGCGAAGTCCAGCATGTCGCGCTCGTCGGCCACAGGGGAGGGCAGGCGATCGGCCCAAGGTGCGTCGACCATCACATGGCAGGTGGCGCAGGTGAGCGTGCCGCCGCAGTCGGCATCGATGCCCTTGATGCCCGCATCCACCGCGGCTTTCATGAGGCTTTGCCCGGGCTGTGCCTGGATGTCTTGAACCGATTGGTCGGCGGCGATGAATCGGAGGTGAATCATGGTGAAGGTAGGACAAAAAGATGGGCCGTGTCCGCCAGGCTGGGTTGACCGCCAGCCCGGTGTATCGTGTTGCCATGGAGCCTAGCGCTGAAATCAAGTCTTTGCCCAACTGCCCCAGGTGTTTGTGGAGTTCCGATGACCCATTTTGAGCGGCAAGCCCCGGGATTCAGCCTGGGGTCTGAGCGATCAGGCCGGGACGGCCTGTTGCTGCTGGATGTACTGGCGCAGGATGCTGATGGGCGCGCGTCCGCAGGACGCCGCCAAGTAGCTGGGCGACCAAAGAACGCCCCGGCGCTTGGGCCACGGATGGAAGTCGCCAAACTCCTTGCGCATCATGCGACTGGAGACGCCTTTGAGGCTGTTCACCAAATTCGACAAAGCCACTTTTGGCGTGTAGTTGATCAACAGGTGAACGTGATCCGCCTCCCCGTTGAACTCCACCAGAGTCGCCTCGAAGTCCTCGCACACCGAGCGCAAGATGCGCTCCAGTGCCGCCATGTGCTCCTGCCGAAAAACACCACCGCGATACTTCGTCACAAAGACCAAGTGCACGTGGATTTCAAAAACGCAGTTTCCACCTTATCGAATGTCTTTTTTGTTATTCATAGACCAATTATTATTTCTGCTGTGAAAACACTCAAGACCCTCAAGCTGCGCATCAAGGACAAACACGCCGGCGCGCTTGCCCTGATGGCGCGC
>JBLIJY010000099.1:0-7599 GCA_047636095.1 Hydrogenophaga sp.
CATCTGGCCCTGCGCAATCATCACGCCGCCCAGCGCCGCGCCCAGGCCTTGGCCGGCGTACATGGCCGAGGTGTTGAGCGCCACCGTGGCGCTGGCCAGTTCCGGCGCCTGGTGCGCGGAGTTGGCGGCAAAACACCCGATCGCCCACGGCACCAGCACCAGCGCTTGCTGCCACAAGCCCAGCCGTCCCAGCGGCCACAGCAGCAGCGACAGCACAATGGCGCCCATCATGAGCAGCACAGCGCGCGGCGCGCCGATCTGGTCGATGTAACGCGACACCACCACGTTGCCCAGAAAGCCGAAGGCGCCAAACCACAGGAACATGAGCGACAGCGCGCCGCCGCCCATGCCCAGCGTTTGCACGAAATAGGGCGCGAAATAGGAGAGCAGCACGAACTGCGCAAACGACATCAGCAGCGTCACGCCCACCGCCATTATCAGCACCGCCGAGCCCAGCGTGGCGCCCCAGGACTTGCGCGACAACGCAGCCGGCCGGATGCCGTTGGGCATAGCGCGCCAGACCCAGAAGGCACTCGCCAGCGCCATCACCGCCACCAACGCAAATGCCCAGCGCCAGCCCAGGCCGTTGCCGATCCAGGCCGAGAGCGGCATGCCCATGACCGAGGCCATCGACCAGCCGAGAAACACAAAAGTCACCGCCCGCCCGCGCTGCGCTGGCGACACCAGAAGGCCCACGCTGGCCGCCGCCTGCGGGGTGAAGATGGCGGGCGAGATCACCGCGAGCACCCGCAGCGGCAGCAGGGCGGCGTAGTTCGGCGCCAGTGCGCAGAGCGTACCAAAGCAGCGAAATCGTGAGCAAACGGCGCCGGTCCCAGCCAGCCACAACGGTCGCAAACAGGGGTGCGCCCACCCCCATCTGATGGCTGCGGCTGTGATCAGCTGGCCAGCCTGGGGGATCGAGATGCCGAGCGAGGCGCTGATGTCCATCAGCGTGCCGGGCACCACCATCACCCCGGTACCGATCACGAAGTTGCCCGCCATCAGCGCCCACAAGGCACGCGGCAGGGGCGCGCTGGCGGCGGCGTGGGGCAGGGCGGTGGCGTGGTTCAAGGCGGTGGCATTTAACTGGCGCAACCGACCAGTATCGCCAATTTGCTCAGCCGGGCAGTCCCCCCGGGAACACCCAGAGCAGGCCGGTGGTCATGGTGAGGTAGCGCGCAAACTTGCCGATCGCCATGTAGGCCACGCAGGGCCAGAACGGCAGCTTGAGCCAGCCCGCCACCGCGCACAGCGGATCGCCCACGCCCGGCAGCCAGCTCAGCAGGCAGGCCTTGGGGCCGAAGCGTTCCAGCCAAAGCAGCGCGCGCGGGTGGCGGGGCGGGCGGGGATGGTCGGATGGCTTGTGGCGCACCTTGTCGACCGCACGGTGCGCCGCCAGGCCCATGCCCCAGGAGACAGCGCCCCCCAGGGTGTTGCCGACGGTGGCCACCGCCATGACCGGCCAGAACAGGCTGGGGTTGATCTTCAGCAGGCCGAACACCACCGCTTCCGAGCCCAGAGGGAGCAGCGTGGCAGACAGAAAAGAGACTAAAAACACCGTGCTCAGGCCCAACTCGGGCATGGCCAGCGCTTGCATCAGCGAGGTGATCCAGTCAGGCATGGGGAGTGGATGGGTTGACCGTGAAGAAAGCGGGGATGGGAGCGGGAGCATATCGTCTGCTGAAAAAAGAGGCAGATACAATGCCCCTCCCGCGCCAAGAATGCATCCGGCCCACTCGGTTCTGCAAGGCACATTCCCCCGCTCAGATTCTCCCACCACCATGCAACTGGGTCCGTACACCCTGTCCAACGCCCTGTTTGTCGCCCCGATGGCGGGCGTGACCGATCGACCGTTTCGCAAGCTGTGCAAGCGGCTGGGCGCGGGCTATGCGGTGAGCGAGATGGTGACCTCGCGCCCCGATCTGCAAGACAGCCTGAAGACCTCTCGTCGCGCCGACCACAGCGGTGAGCCCGGGCCGATCGCCGTGCAGATCGCTGGCACCGAGGCGCAGATGATGGCCGACGCTGCGCGCTACAACATCGACCGCGGCGCGCAGATCATCGACATCAACATGGGTTGCCCAGCCAAAAAAGTTTGCAACAAATGGGCCGGTTCGGCGTTGATGCAGGACGAAGCTCTGGCCATCGAAATTGTCGAAGCCGTGGTGGCCGCCTGTGCGCCGCACGGCGTGCCGGTCACGCTGAAGATGCGCACCGGCTGGTGCGCTGAGGTGCGCAACGCACCGTCACTGGCGCTGGCCGCCGAGTCGGCTGGCGTGCAAATGCTCACCGTGCACGGTCGCACCCGCGAGCAGGGCTACAAAGGGTTGGCCGAACACGACACCGTGGCCCAGATCAAAAGCCGGGTGAAGATTCCGGTGGTGGCCAATGGCGACATCACCAGCCCCGAGGTGGCGCGCGAGGTGCTCGCGCGCACCGGTGCCGATGCCATCATGATCGGCCGCGCGGCCCAGGGCCGGCCCTGGATTTTTCGCGAGATCGCGCATTTTCTGGCCACCGGCGAGCACCTGCCGCCGCCGGCCCTGACCGAGGTCAAACCGTGGCTGCTGGACCATCTGGAAGACCATTACGCTCTGTACGGTGAATTCACCGGTGTACGCAGCGCACGCAAGCACCTCGGTTGGTACGCGCAGGCCCTGCCTTTGGCCGCTGGCGCTGCCGCCGTGTTTCGCACCCACATCAACACGCTGACCACCGCGCGCTCGCAGCTCGATTGCGTGCGCGACAGCCTAGACGCCTGGGCCGACGCCGAATCCAGCGAGCCATCGCTCCCAGAACATTGGAAACTGGCCGCATGAGCGCAGCGCAGGACCGCTCCAAGCCAGCTCGCACCGCCGTGCCCGTCAACAAGATCGTTTTATGAGCAAGCCGCACCACAACCTGCACGACTGCGTGCGCGCCAGCCTGGAGGCCTACCTGGAAGATCTCGATGGCATTGAACCGGCGGGCTTGCACGAGATGCTGGTCAAGGCGGTGGAGAAGCCTTTGCTTGAATTGGTCATGCAGCAGTCGCAGAACAACCAGTCGCGCGCGGCGCAATGGCTGGGTCTGAACCGCAACACGCTGCGCAAGAAGCTACTCGAACACAGGCTGATCGACTGACCGCCCGCCCCGGTGCCCAGGCACCGCTTCACCGAACCCAATCCCATCCCATCCCATGCGCGCTCTCCTATCCGTTTCCGACAAGACCGGCATCCTCGAACTCGCCCAAAGCCTGCATGCCCTGGGCGTCTCGCTGATCTCCACCGGCGGCACCGCCCAGCTGCTGGCTGAGCAAGGCTTGCCAGTGACCGAAGTGGCTGAGCTGACCGGGTTCCCCGAGATGCTGGACGGCCGCGTCAAAACGCTGCACCCCAAGGTGCACGGCGGTCTGCTGGCGCGGCGCGACCTGCCCGAGCACCTGGCGGCGCTGGCGGCCCACGGCATCGACACCATCGACATTTTGGTCGTCAACCTCTACCCGTTCGAGGCCACCGTGGCCAAGCCCGGCTGCACGCTGGACATGGCGATCGAGAACATCGACATCGGCGGCCCGGCCATGGTGCGCAGCGCGGCCAAGAACTGGAAAGACGTGGCGGTGCTGACCGACGCAGCGCAGTACCCAGCCGTGCTCGAAGAGATCAAAGCCGGCGGCAAGCTCAGCGACAAAACCCGTTTCGCCCTCTCGGTGGCGGCGTTCAACCGCATCAGCCAGTACGACGGCGCGATCAGCGACTACCTCTCGTCGATCGAGTTCGAGGCCAGCGCCAGTGTGCCCAAACGCAGCGAGTACCCGGGCCAGGCCAATGGCCGCTTCGTGAAGTTGCAAGAACTGCGCTACGGTGAGAACCCGCACCAGACCGCCGCGTTCTACCGCGACCTCCACCCCGCCCCCGGCTCGCTGGTCACCGCCCGCCAGCTGCAGGGCAAAGAACTCAGCTACAACAACATCGCCGACGCCGATGCCGCCTGGGAGTGTGTCAAGAGCTTCGAGGCGTCGGCCTGCGTGATCGTGAAGCACGCCAACCCCTGCGGCGTGGCGGTCGGCCAAGACGCGCTGGAGAGCTACAGCAAGGCCTTCCAGACCGACCCGACCAGCGCCTTTGGCGGCATCATCGCCTTCAACCGGCCTGTGGACAAAGCCGCAGCCGAAGCGGTGAGCAAGCAGTTTGTCGAGGTGCTGATGGCGCCGGGTTACAGCGAAGAGGCGCTGGCCATATTCAAAGCCAAGGCCAATGTGCGCGTGCTGGAAATCGCCCTGCCGCCCGGTGGCGCGACAGCCTGGGAGCAGGGCCTGAATCTCACCGACATCAAGCGCATCGGCTCGGGTCTGCTGATGCAAAGCGCCGACAACCACGTCTTGAGCCGCGCCGACCTGAAGGTGGTCACCACACTGCAGCCCACCGAGCAGCAGCTGGACGACCTGATGTTCGCCTGGAAGGTCGCCAAGTTCGTGAAATCCAACGCCATCGTGTTCTGCAAAGGCGGCATGACCATGGGCGTGGGCGCGGGCCAGATGAGCCGCCTGGACTCGGCGCGCATCGCCAGCATCAAGGCCGGCCACGCGCAGCTCAGCTTGCAGGGCACAGCGGTGGCCAGCGACGCCTTCTTCCCCTTTCGCGATGGCCTCGACGTGGTGGTGGACGCTGGCGCGAGCTGCGTCATCCAGCCCGGCGGCTCGATGCGCGACCAAGAGGTGATCGACGCGGCCAACGAGCGCGGCGTGGTGATGGTGACCACCAGCGTGCGCCACTTCCGGCATTGAATCTGCCCCAAAGGTGCCCCGGCGCCGGCGCACACCGGCATCCGCGTACCACCGCGTCCCAATAGACCGCAGCCCCGCAGGCCCGCGCCGGATGCGATAAGGTCGCCGCATGGAACATCACCCCCCCTCTTTCTGGCAAATCGGTTGGCGTTCGTTGTGGCGCGATTGGCGCGCTGGCGAATTGCGGCTGCTGGTGCTGGCGGTGACGTTGGCGGTGGCGGCGCTGACTGCGGTGGATTTTTTTGCCGATCGACTTCAAAACGGCCTGGAACGCGATGCCCGGGCGTTGATCGGTGGCGACGCGGTGCTGAGCAGCGACAACGTCACCCCCCCCATCTTCGAGGCAGAGGCCCGCTCGCTGGGTTTGCAAACGGCGCAGACGCTGGGTTTTCCCACCATGGGGCGGGCGCCTGAAGAGCTGGGTGGCGCGGCGCGTCTGGTGGCGCTCAAAGCGGTGTCGCCGGGCTATCCCCTGCGTGGCAGCATGCGGGTATCGGCCGCGCCCGGCACCACGGACACCGCAACCCGCGATATTCCTGAGCGTGGCACGGTGTGGGTGGACGCCGCGTTGCTCACATCACTCAATCTTCAAATGGGGCAGCCGCTGTTGTTGGGCGACGCGTCTTTCACCCTGGGCCGAATCATCGTGGTCGAGCCCGATCGGGGCGCCGGTTTCATGAGCTTTGCGCCGCGCGTCATGGTCAACGCCGCTGATTTACCGGCCACCGGCCTGGTGCAGCCCGCGAGCCGGTTGAACTACCGCCTCGCGGTGGCCGGCGACGACGCGCCTGTGGCGAAGTTCACCCGCTGGGCCGAAGCAAAAATCGAGCAGCCGGGTGTGCGCGGCATGCGGCTGGAATCGCTGCAAGGCGGGCGCCCCGAGATGCAGCAAACGCTGGAGCGGGCGGAGAAATTCCTGAATCTGGTGGCTTTGCTGGCAGCGTTGCTGTGTGCGGTGGCGGTCGCCATTGCCGCGCGCGGTTTTGCCCAGCGCCACCTGGACGACTGCGCCATGCTGCGGGTGCTCGGCCTGTCGCAAGGCACGATGGCGCGCGCCTACACGCTGGAGTTCGCGCTGGTCGGCCTGATGGCCAGCGCGCTGGGGGTGGCGATCGGCTATGCGGTGCACCATGTGTTTGTGGTGCTGCTGGCCGGGCTGGTGGAAGCCAGCCTGCCTGCACCGAGCATCGCACCGGTGTTGCTGGGTCTGGGCATGGGGCTCACCCTGATGCTGGCGTTTGGTTTGCCGCCGGTTCTGCAGCTCGCGCAGGTGCCGCCGCTGCGCGTGATCCGCCGCGATGTGGGCCAGCTCAAGCCCGCCACACTGGGGGTGCTGGGTTTGGGCGTGCTGGGTTTTGCGGCTTTGTTGCTGGCCGCCAGCCGCGACCTGCTGCTGGGTGCCATCGCGGTGGGGGGGTTTGCCGCAGCGGTGGGGCTGTTTGCAGTCGCCAGCTACGGCGCGGTGCGCTTGCTGCGGGCCAGCGTGAACGAGTCCACCGCGCCGCGCGCGCTCATCATGGCCACGCGTCAGCTCAGCGCACGCCCCGCCTACGCGGTGGTGCAGATCAGCGCCTTGGCGGTGGGCCTCATGGCGCTGGTGCTGCTGGTGTTGCTGCGCACCGATCTGATCGCCAGCTGGCGCAATGCCACGCCACCCGATGCGCCCAACCGCTTCGTGATCAATGTGCAGCCAGAGCAGGGCGCAGCGTTTCAGCAGCAATTGCGCGATTCGGGCGTGGCCGATTTCGACTGGTACCCCATGATTCGCGGCCGGCTGGTGAGCATCAACGGCGAATCGGTGAAACCAGAGGATTTCACCAGCGACCGCGCCCAGCGCTTGGTAGACCGCGAGTTCAACCTCTCCAATAGCGCCACCTTGCCGCCGCACAACCCGATCAGCGCCGGGGAGTGGACCGACAACGAAGCCGATGGCGTGAGCGTGGAAGACGGGCTGGCTCAAGAGCTGGGCCTGAAACTGGGCGACCGGCTCGGGTTTGACATCGCCGGGCAGGTGACCGAGGGTCGCATCACCAGTTTGCGCAAGGTCGACTGGGGTTCGATGCGGGTCAATTTCTTTGTGCTGTTCCCGGTCGCCGAGTTGCCCAACGTTCCGGTCAGCTTCATCAGCGCTTTCCGCGCTCCCGAAGGCAACCCGCAGTTCGACAACACCTTGGTGCGCGAATTTCCCAACATCACCAATGTGGATATGAGCCAGACTATCGCTCAGGTGCAGCGGGTGCTGGGGCAGGTGATTGGCGCGGTTGAGTTTCTGTTTGCCTTCACGCTGGCGGCTGGGTTGGTGGTGCTGCTGGCCGCGATCACCGCCACGCGCGGAGAGCGCGAGCGCGAGTTCGCGATTTTGCGGGCGGTGGGCGCCAGCTCGGCGCTGCTGCGCCAGGTGCAGCGCATCGAGCTGATCGGAGTGGGTCTGCTCGCGGGTTTCCTGGCCTCGGTGGTGGCGGTGGCGGTGGGCTGGGCGTTGGCGCGTTATGCGTTCGAATTTGCCTGGACCGCCTCGCCCCTCGTGCCCCTGGCCGGCAGTCTGGCGGGCGCGGTGCTGGCGCTGGCGGCTGGCTGGTGGGGTTTGCGCAGCGTGCTGCGCACGCCGGTGGTGGAAACACTGCGCCGGGCGAGCACATGAACACCCCCGCCACGCCGTTCGAGTGGGTCGGCGGTGAGGCTGCGGTGCGCGCGCTGGTCGATCGCTTCTACGACCTGATGGACATCGAACCCGGCTACCGCGAACTGCGCGCGGCACACGGCAGCACGCTGGCCGATGCGCGCGACAAGCTGTTCTGGTTTTTGTGTGGCTGGCTCGGCGGGCCTTCGCACTA
>JBLIJY010000100.1:0-7569 GCA_047636095.1 Hydrogenophaga sp.
ACGCTGGTTTATGTGAACGCGGGCACGCAGCTGGCGCAGATCGAGTCGCTCCAAGGCATTCTGAGCCCAGGGCTGATTGGCTCGTTTGTGCTGCTCGGCATCTTCCCGCTGATCGCGCGCAAGATCGTCGAGGTGGTGAAGAAACGCAAGGTCTATGCGCGCTGGGCCAGCGTAAAACCCAAAACCTTCGACCGCAACCTGATCGTGATCGGTGCGGGCGCCGGCGGCCTGGTCTCGGCCTACATCGCCGCCGCAGTCAAGGCCAAGGTGACGCTGATCGAAGTCCACAAGATGGGTGGCGACTGTCTGAACTACGGCTGTGTGCCCAGCAAGGCGCTGATCAAAAGCGCCAAGCTGGCGCACCAGATGCGCCACGGCGAGAAGTACGGCCTGAGTGACACAACGCCCACATTCCGCTTCAAAACCGTGATGCAGCGCATTCACGATGTGATCAAAGCCATCGAGCCGCACGACAGCGTGGAGCGCTACACCGGCCTGGGCGTGGAGGTGTTGCAGGGCTACGGCAAGCTGGTCAATCCGTGGACGGTGGAGATCGCGCTCAACGACGGTGGCAAGCGAACGCTGACCGCGCGCAGCATCGTGATCGCCGCTGGCGCGCGCCCCTTTGTGCCGCCGCTGCCGGGTCTGGAAGAAGTGGGCTATGTGACGAGCGACACGCTGTGGGACGAGTTCGCCCAGCTCGACGAAGTGCCCAAGCGCCTGGTGGTGCTGGGCGGCGGCCCGATTGGCTCGGAGCTGGCGCAGAGTTTTGCCCGGCTGGGTTCGCAGGTGACACAGGTCGAAATGGGCCCGCGCATCATGGCGCGGGAAGACGAAGAGGTGAGCGAGCTGGCGCGCCTGGCGCTGGTGGCCGACGGGGTGGATGTGCGGGTGGGCCACAAGGCGCTGCGCTGCGAAATTCGGGGCGAGGGAGCGAACCGCGAGAAAACGCTCATCGTCGAGCACCAAGGCCAGGAACAGGCGATTGCGTTCGACCAGCTGCTGTGCGCCGTGGGCCGCAGTGCGCGCCTGACCGGCTATGGGCTGGAAGACATTGGCGTGCCCACGAACCGCACGGTGGAAACCAACGAATACCTGGAAACGCTGTACCCCAATATCTTCGCCGCCGGCGACGTGGCAGGCCCCTACCAGTTCACCCATGTGGCCGCCCACCAGGCCTGGTACGCAGCGGTCAACGCGCTGTTTGGCGACTTCAAGAAATTCAAGGCCGATTACTCGGTCATTCCCTGGGCCACCTTCATCGACCCCGAGGTGGCGCGCGTCGGCCTGAACGAACAGGAAGCGAAAGAAAAGAACATCGCCTACGAGGTGACGAAGTACGGCATCGACGACCTGGACCGCGCGATCGCCGACAGCGAGGCGCACGGCTTCGTCAAAGTGCTCACCGTGCCCGGCAAAGACACGATTCTGGGCGTGACCATCGTCGGCACGCATGCTGGCGATCTGCTGACCGAGTTTGTGCTGGCGATGAAACACGGCCTGGGTCTGAACAAAATCTTGGGCACCATCCACACCTACCCCACCCTGGCCGAGGCCAACAAGTACGCCGCAGGCGACTGGAAGCGCGCGCACGCGCCTGAAAGGCTGCTGGTCTGGGTGAAGAAATTCCACGACTGGAAACGCGGTTGAACCCGGCGGCTGCCCGCCCATCCAACCCTTTTTCTTCTGAAAGTCCCCATGCTCCAACGACGTCACATCCTGCACCTACTGGCGGCTGCCTCCCTCGCGGCTGTGTTGCCGCTGGGCGCCTTGGCCCAGACCGGCTTTGATCACCAATACGCCGCCTGGAACACGCTGCTGAAAAAGCACGTGCGCTGGCTGCCCGACGGCAAGCAGTCGCGCGTGGATTACAAAGGTGTCGCTGCCGACCGCGCCGCACTCAAGCGCGTGCTGGACGGTTTGAGCGCGGTGCCCAAGGCCACCTTCGATGGCTGGAGCAGGCCGCAGCAGATGGCGTTTCTGATCAATGCGTACAACGCGTTCACGGTCGAGATCATCCTGACCAAATACCCCGATATCAAATCCATCAAAGAACTCGGTTTCTTCAACCGAGGCCCCTGGAAGAACGAATTCTTCACCCTGCTGGGCGACAAGCGCCACCTCGACTGGATTGAGCACGAGCAGCTGCGCCCCCTCTACAAAGACCCCCGAATCCACGCGGGCGTGAACTGCGCCAGCATCGGCTGCCCGGCGCTGCGCGACGAAGCCTTCACCGCGACCCAGCTCGATGCCCAACTCGACGACGGCATGAAGCGCTTCATGGGCGACCGCACGCGCAACCGCGTCAGGGGCGGCGAGGTGCAGGTCAACAACATCTTCAAGTGGTTCAAGGAAGACTTCAACAGCGGCTACCGTGGCATCCACCAGCTCGAAGACCTGCTGGCGCAGCACGCCGAGCAGCTGAGTGACAAGCCCGAAGAGCAAGCGGCGCTGCGCGCCAAAACCCTGCCTCTGAGCTACCTCGACTACGACTGGTCGCTCAACGATCTGGGGCGCTGACCGTGCGGCGCACGCTCGTTGCAGCTTTCACCGCCGCCTGTGTCACGGCGGCGCTGGCCCAAACGCCCGTGCCCCTGCCGCCGTTGCTCCAGGCCAGCGGCGCACTCTCAACCAACTGGCGATTCGTCGGTTTTCCCAAAGCACAGGCCGAAATACCACCCACCCGCTTCGAAGCCGGCACGGTGGACGGCCAGGCGGCGCTCAAGGTCGCCACCGCGCGCTCTTACGGCACCTGGGTCAGCGGCTGGGCGGGGCCGGTGCCGGCGGCCAAGTTGCAATGGCGCTGGCGGCTGGACACCCCGCTCTCTGGCGGCACCGGCCCGGCCGATTTGCTCGCCAAGGCCGGTGACGATGCGGCCCTCAAGGTGTGCGTGATGTTCGACCAGCCGCTCGATCGCGTGCCGTTTCTGGAACGCACTGTGCTGCGCCTGGCCCGCAGCGTGAGCGGCGCAGAACTGCCGGCGGCCACGCTGTGCTACGTGTGGGACAGTGCGGGCACAGCCGGTGTGCAGGGTGCGAACCCCTACACCCGGCGCGTGCGCTTCATCAGCCTGCAAGGGCGTGCGACGCCGCTGGGCCGCTGGGCCAGCGAGTCGCGCGATGTCGCGCAGGACTTCGCCGCTCTGTTCGTCGACGAGTTGCCTCAGGGCGCGCAGACCCCGCGCGAGGCTTTGCCGCCGATCACCACCGTGTTGATCGGCGCCGACAGCGACAACACTGCCAGTCAGAGTCTGGGCTGGGTGGCCGACCTGCGCTGGGGGTTGTAGCCCCCACGCTCCGCCGCTGCGCGGGTTGCTGCCCCCCGAGGGGGTTGATTTCCCTTGGGGCGGCCCGGCGGGAAATCCATAGCCCCCACGCTCCACCGCTTGCGCGGGTTGCTGCCCGGCTAATATGAACACCATGCAAGCCTCACCCGGGATCAAGAAACTCGTTCTGCTTGGCGCTGGGCATGCCCATGTGCAGGTGCTGGCGCGGCTGGCGCAAGAGCGCCCAGCCAACTTGGACGTCACCCTCGTCTCGCCCTATCCGTTCCAGACCTACAGCGGCATGGTGCCAGGGCTGGTGGCCGGGCACTACACGCAGGCCGAATGCCAGATTGCGCTGGAGCCTCTGGTGAGGGCGGCGGGTGCGCGCTGGCTGCCAGCGCGCTGCATCGGCGTGGTGCCGCAGGACAACACTGTCCAGCTGGCGGCGATCAAACCCGTCAGCGACCCGGCTGTGGTGCCCGAGACCCTGCATTACGATTTGCTCTCGATCGACACCGGCGCGGTGCTCGACCGCGCGCGTCTCGCTCAGGACATCCCCGGCGCGCCCGAAAACGCGCTCATCGTGCGCCCGATCGAAGTCTTCGCCCGGCTCTGGCCCGAGGTGTTGGCGCTGGCGCAAACCCGCCCGCTGTCGGTGGCGGTGATTGGGGCTGGCGCTGCCGGGCTGGAGTTGCTGCTGGCCGCCGAGCAGCAGCTGCCCGACGTCGGCTATCCCGCAAGCTTCACCCTGGTCACAGGCGGCGCTGAGGTGGCGGCCAACTACCCTGAGGGTGCGCGCCGGCGCGTGTTGCGCCAGCTTGAGCAGCGCCAGATCACCGTGTTGCGCGAAGCCTGCGTGGGCATCGAATTGGGCGCGTTGCAGCTGGCGAGCGGCGTGCGCCTGCCTTGCGACGTGCCGATTCTGGCCATCGGCACCCACGCCCCACCCTGGCTGCAAGGCAGCGGGCTGGCGCTGTCGGGCAGCGGGCATGTGCTGGTCAACGCTTTCCAGCAAAGCACCAGCCACCCCAACGTGTTCGCCGCCGGCGATGTGGCCACCCGCGCCGACCACTCGCACCCCAAGAGCGGCGTGTACGCGGTGCGCGCTGGCCCGCCACTGGCCCACAACCTGTTCGCTGCCCACGCCAGCCAGCCGCTGCAGCCCCACCACCCACCCGAGCGCACGCTCAACCTGTTGTCTTGCGGCGTCGGCCACGCCATCGGCAGCTACGGCCCGCTGAGCTGGGAAGGCGCCTGGGTCTGGCGCTGGAAAGACCGCATCGACCGCGCCTTTGTCAAAAAGTACACGGTGCCCGAAACATAACCGGCGAGCCCGGGTTGCCCACCGACCGCAACGGCCTGCGTTGGGTGTCGCCATCTTGCCAGCCCACCGTCTCTCGCCCCGCTGCCGGTCTGTGTGACTGAAAATTTTGTAAAAATTTGTTCGTCATAGCTGGCCTTGACGAAACCCTCGGCTTTTGCCGGCGAAGCCCCAAGCCAGAGGCGCCTTCGGGCATCAACCGCCGTTTGCCGGCTGGCCCAGTGGGGAGGCAAGACCGCCGCTCATTCCCCTGCACATCCAAAGAAGAGGGCGGCGTTCTGACAACACATGCACACGCAGGCTTTGCCCAAGCCCTGCACAATCTGCACAGGCAATTCCATGAAATCAGACACTGAGCGCCACGATGCGTTCAAATGCCCCAACTTCCAAGAAAAAATTGGTATCGCGATGGCGCTCACCGACCCGCAAGGCCGCTTCCTCGATTGCAACGCCGTATGGAGTGCCATGCTGGGCTACTCGCAGGCCGACCTCTAAGCGCTGGACATCACGGCCCTGACCCACCCTGAGGACATGGCTGGGACGATGCCATGTTCGATCGGCTGCGTCGGCGCGAAGCACCCAACTGCATTGTCGAGAAGCGCCACCTCACCCGAGCGGGTGAGACCATTTGGTGCGAAATGCACATGGCCCTGGCACAAGCGGACAGCCAAGCCCCGAACCGCCTGCTGCTGGTGGCCAGAGACATCACCCAGCAGCGCCAGGCCGAAGAACAACAGCGCAAGAGCCAACGGCTGCTCAGCATGGCCAGCCGCATCGCTTGCCTGAGTGGCTGGAGTTTCGAGAAGACCACACAGGCGCTGCTTTGGTCTGACGAATGCTGCATCCTCCACGGCCACCCACCAGGCCACCAGGCCACCAGCCCACCAGCCCACGCTGGAAGAAGCGATTTCGCATTACACGCCCGAGTACCGCGAGCTGGCTGAGCGCGCCGTCCAACGCTGCCTGATTCACGGCGAGTCCTTCGACTTCGAGGCCGAACTGGTGCGGCTCGACGGCCAGCGGTTGTGGGTGCGCGCCCTTGGTAAGCGTGTGTGCGACGCCGCTGGCGCCATCACTGGCTTTGAGGGGGCGGTGCAAGACATCACGGGTGCAGCACCGCCAAGAGAGCGAGCGCCACGCGGCGGCCAACAAGCTCAGCGCTGCGCTGCAAAGCGTGTCAGACGCCTTCTTTCCCCTGGATCGCAATTGGGTCATCACCTACGCCAACCAGGAGATGAGCCGGTTGCTGGGGCCCACGCCCGAGGAGATGATCGGTCGGCGCGTGTGGGATCCGTACCCAGACGCTGTGCACGGCAGCTTTCACGTCTTCTACCAGCGCGTCTTCGACACCGGCGTGCGGGGCAAGCTGATCGAGTTCTGCCCCCGGGTGAACCTGTGGCTGGAGGTACACGCCCACCCCACCGCCGAGGGCTTGGCGGTTCATTTTCAGGACATCACGCAAAGGCGCCAGGACGAAGCGCAGCTGCATCTTTTGAAAACCTGCATCGATCGCATGCGCGACATGCTGTTGATCACCGACGCCACCCCGAACCAGCCCGGCGGCCCGACCGTGGTCTACGTCAACAAGGCCTTTGAGCGAAACACCGGCTACCGGGCCGACGAGATCATTGGCAAAACCCCGAGCATCCTGCAGGGACCGAAAACACAGCGCAAGACGCTGGACCGCATCAGCGCCCAACTCAAGGACTGGACGCCGGTGCGCGAGGAGGTGCTCAACCACACCAAACAGGGCGAAGAATTCTGGCTGGAGCTTGACATCTCGCCGGTGGCCGATGAGACCGGTTGGTACACGCACTGGATCGCGATCGAGCGCAATGTGACCAAGCGCAAGCGCGCCGCCCAGGCGATCAGCGAACAGGCGGCGCTCTTGGACAAGGCGCAAGACGCGATTTGGGTCATCGACCTTGACGCGCGCATCACCTACTGGAACCGCAGCGCTGAGCGCATTTATGGCTGGGCCGTGGGCGAGGCACTGGGCGCCCATGTGCGCACCCTGCTCTACAAAGACCAGGCCGTCTTTGACTCATGCTGGCACAGCGTGCTGCAGACCAGCGAGTGGGTGGGTGAGGTCGAACACAAAACGATGGAGGGCAAGACGCTGCTGCTGGTCTCGCGCCTGACGCTGGTGCGCAATGAGGCAGGGCAACCGCGCGCCATCCTGGCGATCGACACCGATATCACCCAGCAAAAGACGCTGGAGCGGCAGCTCCTGCGCGCCCAGCGCATGGAGAGCATCGGCACACTGGCGGGCGGCATTGCCCACGACCTGAACAACGTGCTGGCGCCGATCCTGATGTCGATCGGCATGCTCAAGGAGGACGTGAAAGACACGGAAAGCCTGGCTTTGCTGCGCACCATCGAGGTGAGTGCCCAGCGCGGTGCCAGCCTGATCCGCCAGGTGCTGTCGTTCGCGCGCGGCGTTGAGGGCAAGCGGTACGAGGTGCGGGTGGCCGACGTGCTCAAGGAGCTCGAGTGCATCCTGAGCGAAACGATCCCGCGCAACATCGCCATCGACCTGACGGTCGCCGACGATCTGTGGCCGGTTCAGGGCGATCCGACCCAGCTGCACCAGGTGCTTCTCAATCTCTATGTCAACGCGCGCGATGCCATGCCCAAAGGTGGCCGCATTGGGATCGCGGCCAAAAACGTCAGGCTGGACGATCACTACGTGGCCATGAACCTAGACGCACACGCGGGTCCCTACGTCCAGATAGATGTCGAGGACAGCGGGACTGGTATCGACGCGGCGATCCTGGACAAGATATTCGACCCCTTTTTCACCACCAAGCCCGTGGGCCAGGGCACCGGCCTGGGGCTGGCCACCACACAGGCCATCGTCAAGAGCCACGACGGCTTCATCCGCGCCTGCAGCGAGCCGAACAACGGCACGCGTTTCCGCATTTACCTAGCGGCAGGCACGTCGGCCACCACCACGAGCGCCAGCGACCTCCCCGAGCCCGC